>NZ_JBBMFA010000029.1:0-1545 GCF_040096265.1 Ruthenibacterium intestinale | reverse complement strand
AAAGATTAACTATTAAAAGTCAACCCCGAAAATGAATGGTGGTGGTGAAAAAGAGATGGCTCAAAAAAGGTATAGCAAAGCTGAGGTCTTGTCAGACCCCTGCTGGCTATTCAAGTAGCTGCACTTAAGCCGCTGAGCAATATGGCTGCCTGGACTTCTCCATGGCAAATATCAGACGAACCAACTTTTTGGCCGCGTGAGAGATGGCAATGTTGTAGTGTTTTCCCTCCGCCCGCTTCTTGGCGAGATAATCAGCAAAAGTCGGGTCCCAGTGGCAGACATACTTGGTTGCGTTGTAAAGTGCGTAGCGTAGGTATCGGGAGCCACGCTTTTCCATATGCGGGTAGCAATTTTTGAGCTGTCCGGATTGGTAAGTGGAGGGGGACATCCCTGCATAAGCCAACAGCTTGTCTGGGGAGTCAAACCGGGTGAAGTCGCCGACTTCTGCCAGGATCATGGCAGCCATGCGGAACCCCAGCCCAGGGATAGTGGTAATAGGAGAATGAAGCTCATCCATAATGGATTGGATTTGCTCTTCGATTTCATCAATTTCACGATCCAGTTCACGGATGAGCCGGATGGTGTGCTGCAATTCAAGGGACTTGGCAGGCATCTGAGAGCCAATAGAGTTTTTGGCGGCATTTCGTATTTCAAGAGCCATATCCCGTTTGTAGTGGCCATTGGAGGCGGTTTCGAGCAACGCTTTCAGCCTCGTTAAATGGGTATTGGCAACCTGTTTGGCCCCCGGGAACTCTTCCAGCAGGGCGTAGACAGAAGCAATATGCAGAGAAGGGACGAGTTTTTCCAATTCCGGAAACAGAATGCAGACCAGCCGGGCGATAGAACTTTTCAGCTTGGCACGTTCTTTCACCTTGTCAAAACGGTATCTGGTCAGTGACTTTAGCTCCTCGTTGTGGTATGCTGTATCTGTGTAGGGTTTGAGGCCCGCATCGGATAACAGCATAGAAGCAACCGTTCGTGCATCCACCCGGTCAGTCTTGGTCTTTCTCAGGCTAAGGCTCTTTCGGTAAAGGTTTGTGCGCAAGGGATTCAGGACATAGGTGGTCAGACCGTTGTCAAGAAGAAACCCGAGCAGATTGTAGCTGTAATGTCCGGTAGCCTCAAGCCCTACTTTTATTTTATCCTGCGGTGCGGTACAATGCAGGATTCGCTGTAAAAGGTAGTGGAACCCGTCCATGGTGTTGGGGATTATGAATGCATCCGCCAGGACTTCGCCCTCGGAACTGACGATAAAGCAATCGTGCTTATCTTTTGAGACATCGATGCCAACAGAAACCACCATAACAAATACCTCCAACGATAAATATGTGATGCTGCATCCACAGTACACCTTACTTTTGTAGCCTTGTTCCACATAAACCGTCTGGCGGTATTTAACTGATCAACAAAACTGTAAGGGGCTGTGGTTGGAACCTTTCTGGAACCATCTCGTGGTAGGAGGTTGAAACCAATCCACAGCATCCCTTACAGTGTAGCACAGCCCTTGGAGAGGGGCTCTAATAACTACTACTCTATAATACAAGG
>NZ_JBBMFA010000028.1:0-2268 GCF_040096265.1 Ruthenibacterium intestinale | reverse complement strand
GAAATTGAAGGGACCTGGCGCTACATCGACCCGAACACGGGTTATCTGCGGTTCGGCTTCATTGACGTGTACAGCGGTGGACGCACCTATGCAAACAGCGAAGGTGTGATCAAAACCGGCTGGATCACCGTGGACGGAAAGCAGTATTATGTGGATCCGGACACAAAATTGTTGCTGACCGGCTGGCAGACAGTTGGTGGCCAAAAATATTATTTTGACGCCACCGGACAACAGCTGAAAGGCATGCAGCCGATCAACGGCTATTGGTACTATTTGGACGAAACAACAGGTGTTTTGTGGACAAGCGGCTGGAAACAGCTTTCCGGTGGGAAAATCTGGTCGGATGCGACCGGAAAAATTCCTCTGGGCTATCAGGTCGTGGATGGCTACTGGCGTTATTTCAGCGTGAATACCGGCTATTTGCAGACCGGATTTTTTATCGTTCACACTGGTGGGCAGAGCTATGCAGATACAGAAGGCCGGGTAACGGCCGGATGGAAAAACATCAACGGAAAATTTTATTGCATTGATGACAAGACATTGGAATTCGTCAAGGGTTGGGTCGAGCTGGATGGCAATCGGTTCTACTTTAAAAGCGATTATACAGGCGCGACCGGACCGTACAAGATCGACGGAAACTGGTACTATTTTGAGTACAAATGGGGTTCGCTGGTCCGCAATACAACCGTTGTGATTGACGGCGTTTCCTATCAGGTGGATGCGAATGGCGTGATTCAGAACTACTTCCCGGACAAGGCTTATGGAATCGACGTTTCTTCGCATCAGGGCGTCATCGATTGGCAGCAGGTTGCCAACAGCGGCGTTTCATTTGCGATGATTCGTGCGCTCACGTGGAGCAACAGCGCCAATTATTACGTCATTGATCCCTATTTTGAGGTCAACGTGCGAAATGCCAAGGCAAACGGAATCAAAGTCGGCGTATATTTGTACAGCTATGCGTTTAGTGAAGCGGAGATCGAAGAAGAGGTGTTCTTCTTCCTGAACTCTGCAGAGCTGAAACGTCTGCGCGACGATGGCATCGTCTTTGATTACCCGGTTTATATCGACTACGAAGATCCTCTGGTAATCAATAATGTGCCGGATCCTCAGCGCAAAACGGACATCGTCCGCCACGGCATGAATATTTTGGATCAGAACGGATATTTGCCGGGCTTCTATACGTATGATTATTTTGCGCGAAGTTTGATGAATGCGCAGCAGCTGATCAATGAGGGATATGAGTTCTGGGTGGCCCATACAAGCGCGACCAGCAATCCGTGGGGCGATGCGGCCGGAATCTGGCAGTATTCTCACACGGGCAAGGTTCCGGGCATTCAGGGCAATGTGGATTTGAACTACGCTTATAAAAATTATCCCTCCATTATCAATCCGGGCGGCGGTACAACTCCTGACCCGGTGGGGGAAACCCTTTCGGTTTACGATTCCGTTACCGGCAAAACAGTGACGGACTCGGTTGAAAATATTTTGGCCGCCATTGTTCAGGCTGAAGTAGGCGGAACAAAACTTACCGGTCTGGATGCGCGTACGCTTTTCCAGGCGCAGGCAGTCGCAGCCCACAGCTGGATCCTTTTCTCCCAGAACAATGGAGAGTCGTATCCTTCAGTGGTTCTGGCCAGCCAGGACAAAATTACCAGTGCTGTTCGTCAGGCGGTTGCGCAGGTTGCAAATTATGTTGTGATGTACAACGGAATCCCTGCATGCACAGTATATGGCTCGGCCAGTGCGGGCGTCACCAACTCTTCCCAGAACATGGGCTGGAATTCGCAGCCTTATCTGGTGAACGTGACAAGCCCCTACGAAAGCATGTACGGTGCCGCGTGGCAGAACAAGACCAACACCATCGGAATCGCGCGGATGAAGGACAACATCGAGAATAAGCTTGGAATTTCTACAGCGGGATACGATTATGCAAACTGGTTGACCAATCCGGTGTTCGATCAGTACGGATACTGCACACAGATTACAGTGTGCGGAAAAGTGGTTTCCGGCGGAAAGTTCTATGAAAACTGCTATGGCCTTTATTCTCCGAACTTTACGTTCCAGTATTTGGGTTCCACACAGGGGTGGAAATTTGTCACCCAGGGAAATGGCCACTGTGTTGGAATGAGCCAGTACGGAGCAATGGGCTATGCTGCGAACGGATACACCTGGCAGCAAATTCTTCAGCACTACTATCCCGGAACAACGATTACAACCATTTTCGATACCGGCGACCGTCTGTACTTTGACCCCCTGACGCCGGAAAGT
>NZ_JBBMFA010000027.1:0-5571 GCF_040096265.1 Ruthenibacterium intestinale | reverse complement strand
GCGCGGTCCCCGAGACCGCGCCCTCTTGTTCTTTTATGCCGTCTGTTGTTCCGCGCCGGGCAAAAAGCGCCCCGCCAGCCGGTGGAACACCGCCGCGAACACCAGCGCGAAGGTAACGCCCAGCACCGTGTCCGCCAGGCGCAGCAGCACCGCGCCCTGCAAGCCGTACAGCCCCACGCCCAGCGTCAGCGCGCCGAAGCAGTTCATGGCCGTTTTATACCGGTAGTCGGTGCAAAAGCCCAGGCACAGCCCGCCCAGCGGCCCCAGCAGCTCAGCACCGTCTCCAAAGGTGAGAATCCAGCTGATTACACTGTCCGCGTCCGGGAAACCTCGACGAAAAAGCAAGGAGCCGTCCGGCTGTACGGCAAAGCTGTCTGCACCGTATTCTTCCACCAGCCGCCAACGGCAGGTCGGGGCAAAGCGGACACACACCTGATATTGAGTTGGATAAATCCGCTCCGGGTCCAGGTCCGGCAAAGGGGCCGGACGAGGTGAAAAGGGCTCTCCGTTAGAAAGGTCGGTCATGCGGTTGAGCTTGAACAGGCGGAAGTCCTGCCGGGTTTGACACCAGCCCCACAGATACCAGGTGGACCAGTGAAAGACTAGGTAATAAGGCTCCACGCTGCGCACCGAGGTGCCCTTGGGCGCGTCGTAAGTAAAATGCACAAGGTGGTGCTGCTCCATGGCATTCTGTATGGCTTCGATTTTCGGGGCAAGGCTGCTTTTGTACCATGAGGACAGATCAATGAGCAGGTGGGTGCCGCCGGATAGCAGCGTATGGTTCCCGGCGGACAGCTTTTCCATGAGCTGGGCATAGCGCCGGGTGCCGCTGACGCTGTCCAGACTGCGCAGCCCCGCCAGAATGGCCTGCATCTCCGGGGCGGTGAGCACCGTTCGGTCCACCCGGTATCCCTCCATGATGGAGATCCCGCCGCCGGCGCCCTGTGCGGTGACGACGGGGATACCTGCCCGGCACAGGGCTTCGATGTCCCGCTGGATGGTGCGGCGGGACACTTCGAACTGCTCCGCCAGTTCCGGCGCGGTGATCCGCTCCTGCTGGAGAAGGATGGACAATATGCCGATCAGCCGGTCCATTTTCATGGCACCACCGCCCTTCTGTCATTGTCTGTATTATACCATAGAAAGCGGACACCTGTCTGTCATGTTTGGCTTTGCGCGGCCGGCTTTTTTGTTGCAGGGCAGGGGACCCGGACGAAAAATAAGGGCCGCATGTTGGAAAGAAGCGGGAAAAAGCAGGCAGGCAACGGATTTTCTGTAAACTGCCAGTCAAAATCACGTAAAATTTCGTTGTAAAATGTCGGCGTTTCTGTTATGATAGCAACCGTGGGGCCGGACCCCACCGACGCAGCGCCGTGCGCTGCACCCACGCTGCACCCACCTTTACAATCAAAGAATAGGAAAAAGAGAAAAGAGAAGAATACAAGGGAGACTCGTACATGGATGTAACGCTGTCGCATTTTCTCCAGCAGATGGCCTCCAACCCCATTTTGTTGATGACCGTGGCGCTCACGCTGGGCGTCATCTTCGTCAACGGATGGACCGACGCCCCCAACGCCATCGCTACCTGCATCAGCACCCGCTGCATGCGGGTCCGTCCGGCCATCCTGCTCAGCGCCGGGTTCAACTTTCTCGGTGTGCTGGTCATGACCCGCATCAACTCCTCCGTCGCTTCCACCATCTCCAACATGGTGGACTTCGGCGGCAACACCAACGAAGCCCTCATCGCGCTGTGCGCGGCGCTGTTTTCCATCGTGGTATACAGCGTCACGGCTTCCTGGTTCGGCATCCCCACCAGCGAGAGCCACAGCCTGATCGCCGGCCTGACCGGCGCGGCCATCGCCATCAACAACGGTCTGGGCGGCGTCAACGGGGCCGAGTGGGTCAAGGTCCTCTACGGTCTTGTCATGAGCCTGCTGCTGGGCTTCGGCTCCGGCTGGCTCATCTGCAAGCTGCTGACCTGGGTGTGCGCCGGGCTGGACCGCCGCAAGGCAAACGGCTTCTTCCGCTACGCGCAGATCTTCGGCGCGGCGGCCATGAGCTTTATGCACGGCGCGCAGGATGGCCAGAAATTCATCGGCGTACTGTTCCTGGGCGTGGCCTTCTGCAACGGGCAGTCCAGCGTCAGCGGGGTGGTCATCCCGGTCTGGCTGATGCTGTTGTGCAGTACTGTCATGGGTCTGGGCACCAGCGTCGGCGGCGAGAAGATCATCAAGTCCGTGGGGATGGACATGGTCCGGCTGGAAAAATACCAGGGTTTTGCAGCGGACCTCTCGGCGGCGTTCTGCCTGCTGCTGTCCAGCCTGTTTGGCATCCCGGTATCCACCACGCATACCAAGACCAGCGCCATCATGGGCGTGGGGGCTGTCAAGCGGCTTTCCGCCATCAACTACGGCGTCGTCAAGGATATGATGCTCACCTGGGTGTTCACGTTCCCCGGTTGTGGCCTGATCAGCTTCGCCATGGCCAAGCTGTTCATGTTCCTCATCTGAGTATGGCGGCGGGGAAATGCCCCGCAGCAGGGTACCGTTCCGTTACCGCAACACAAAAAGCAAGGAGAAACGATCATGGCGAAAGTTCAGGATTCCTACTATTTTGATACCTTCTCGGCCTGCGCCGAAGATGCCTGCCGTGCCGCCCATCTGCTGGAAGCGATGATGCAGAATTTCCAGCCCGCCAACATCCGGCAGGAACTGGACGAGATCCACAAGATCGAGCACAGCGCCGACGAAAAAAAGCATGAACTGCAGAGCGTGCTGGTCAAAGCGTTCATCACCCCCATCGAGCGGGAGGATATCGCCACGCTGTCCGGCAACATCGACGATGTGATCGACAAGATCGAGGATGTGCTCCAGCGTATCTATTGCAACAACATCCAGAGCATCCGCCCCGACGCGCTGGAAATGGCCCAGAAAGTCATCCAGTGCTGTGAGGAAGTCAAACTGCTGGTGAAGGAACTGGCGGACTTCAAGCACTCCAAGACGCTGCATGACCATGTGGTACGCATCAACGATCTGGAGGAGCAGGGCGACCGGCTGTTCCTGGCCAGTATGCGCAAGCTGCACAAGAACTGCACCGACCCCATCGAAGTCATCGCCTGGCGCGAGGTGTACCACTACCTGGAAAGCTGCATGGACGCCTGCGAACATGTGGCCGACACAGTGGAGCGCGTCGTAATGAACAACACCTGAGCACACAGCGACCGGGACCGCAGCCCGCCGTAAGGCGGCAGCGGTCCCGGTTTTTGTCTGCGCAGTTATTGCACGGTGAGGGTTTCCACGATGGGCAACGCCCGCAGCCGTCTGACAGGGCCGCGCACCGAGAGAGCGGTGGTCAGCAGGATGACCCCGGCGATGAGCGCCAGTTCCGGCCAGGGGACCGACCAGGGAACGCCAAAGGTACGCGTGACCAGGCTGGAATACAAAAACCAGTGCAGCGCCAGCCCCAGCGCGCAGCCCAGCAGCACACGCCGTCTTTGCCGGGGTAGTACACCCGGCCGTCCCGGGCAAACAGCGCGCCGCCGTTCCAGCCCTCCAGCACGCCCTCTTTGCGCCAGCTGCCGTCCGCCTCCACGGTCACCAGCCCGTTGTCGGTCAGGTCCACGCAGTACATCCGCTGTCCGTCGCTCACCGGCGTGGTGTACACGTCGCCCGCAGGCCCGTCGCCCCAGACCGCCGCCTGCCCGTCCGGCCCGTACATCCGGTTTTCCACGGGCAGCGGCACCACCGTGGTCTGGGTGCGGCCCTGCCCGTCCGTGAAGGTCTCATACCGGGTCAGCGTCAGGCTCAGCCCGTCGCCCGCGCGGCAGGGCGACCGAAACCCGTCGCACTCCCCCGCTTCCGGCAGCGGCACCGGGGCAAAGGGCCGGTCCGGGCCGCCCTCCAGCAGGCACACTTCGCCCCCGCTGTCCACGGCCGACACCAGCGCCGTGCCCCCGGGCATCAGGTTCTCCACCGCCGTGGGCTGCACTTCTTCGGGCAGCGCCCCCAACATCCGTTTTTTCATACAAAAACCTCCTTTTCTGCCCCCAGTTTGCCAGAGCTGTCTTGAAAAAACTTGAAAAAAGGCGCATGATCGATGCAAAGGAGGGACCTGCATGGAATTTTCAGCAAACGACCGGGCCCTGACCGCCCGGGAATTTCTGGCTCTGGCCGCCCGGGTCTGGCCGGGCGATTACGACCCCGTGCGGACCGAAGCCGCTTTGGCCCGCACCCAAAACATCACCGCCCGGGACGGCGGCGCGCTGGTGGGGTGCCTGCGCATCCTCACGGACGGCTGTTTTTTCGGCACCATCCCCGAAATTCTGGTGCTTCCGGAATACCGGCGGCAGGGGGTGGGCAGCCGCCTGCTGGCCCTGGCCCGGGCCAGCACGCCCACGCTGCTGTACTTCGGCGCGCAGCCGGAAGCCTGTGCCTTTTACGAGAAAAACGGCTGTGCGCGCAGCCTGCCCGCCTACGAGCTGCCGCCCTGCCGGTGACGTTTTAAAAAAGCACAAAAAAGCGGCCCTGCACCTGCAGGGCCGCTTTCTGCGTCCAATCTGTTCAGTTTTTCGCGCACCGGGAGCAGGGCGAATAGCCCGCGTCCTCGGCCTCGCCCAGGGTGGTCTCTTCGCCGCCCCACAGCCGGGGGCAGTCCGGGTCCAGATGGTAGGTCGACCCCAGCCAGGGTGTCCACACCCGGGTGGCACGGCGGTTGTTCTCCACCTCGTCCATGGCCTGCTGGGCGTCGCTGTGGGCCTGCTGCACGTCGGCGCTTCCGTCGGAATATCCCTCGGAATACCCCGTGCTCTTGCCCTGGTCAAAGCCCTCCTGCAGGCCCTCGGTGTAGCCGGTCTGGTAGCCTTCCTCGTAGCCGGCGGCGCGGCCCTCTTCAAAGGTGCCCTCGGCCTTGGCCGCGGCGTACCCGTCGGCATAGGTGCCGTTGGCCTCCAGCGAGGCGGCGTAGCCCAGCTTCCAGGCGCCCCACAGGCCCAGGGCCAGCACCAGCGCCGCGCCGGCGCAGGCCAGCCACAGTTTCCACCGGGCGCGGATGGCCGCCCACGGGCCGGGCGCCGGGGAGTCGGATGTGTCCCCGGGCATGTCCCCGGACACGTCCGGCTGGGGCATGGCGGGATCGGGTGCGGCGGGCACAGGGGCCGGTTCTTCATCGGATACATCCCGGGCCCGGCCCTCGTACTCGCCGTCGATCAGCACGTCGGCGGTCTCCAGCCATTGGGCGGGCTCCAGGCCGCAGCCGGCAGCCAGGCGGCGCACCAGCGCGAACACCGGGCACGCGGCGGCCCGGTCGGGCGTGCAGGGGCAGATCTCCACGGGGCCGATGCCCTCCAGCGGGCGGCCCTGCATCTGCTGTTCCAAAGCGGCCTTGGCCCTTGCAAAGGAAAGGCCCTTGCGGCGGGCGTACTCTGCCACCGAGCGGGCGCACGGGCAGTCGGCGCACACCTTATCGTACGGGGATGTCCGGTTCATGTGTTTCTCCTCCAGTCTGTGGCTTTATCTTACCACATCCGCCGCTGTCTGCCAACAGCAAACCGGGGGCCGCGCAGAACTGCGCGGC
>NZ_JBBMFA010000026.1:0-6841 GCF_040096265.1 Ruthenibacterium intestinale | reverse complement strand
ACCTGCGGGTCCCGCGCGTTTTTCTGTTCAGTAAAGACTGCTCACCGTGTGCACCTCGCCCAAAGCATCGGTGTACTCCAGCTCGTACACGCTTTCCGGCCACTGGTTGACCGAATCCAGAGAAATGCCGAACGCTTCCTTCAGATTCACCGAATATTCTTTGTCGGGCAGATCCAGCAAAAGGGTGTAATCCGGGCCCTCGCCCGGTTCCTTCGGACCGCACAGGGTCACCGGCTGCCGGTCCAATTCCAGCCGCTGGCCGTCGTCGGCCACCAGTATCAGCTTCAACTGGCCCTCCACGGGCCAGTTCAGCGGCCGGTCGTCCTGCATGGGCAGAACCATCATCAGCTCCGCCTGCCCGGCTTCCTGATGATAGGTGACCGCTGTCTGACCGGTGCTCCAGTATGCGCCCGGCCCCAGCGCATACAGTTGCATCTGCAGGGTAAAGGTCTCCCGCAGGGGCGAAGGTTCCAGAAGCTGCTGGGTCTGGGTGACGCCCTCGGCGGAAAAACGCACGCTCATGCTGACCATATCGGCCATGGGCAGTAGGGTCTGCGCCGAAAAGCTTCCGTCTTTCCACTGGCCGTCCACCGCCAGTGTCTCGTTGTCCAGCAGAAAAACGAACTGGGCGGTCTGTCCCTCCACCCAGGTTTTTGGGGTTGCCCGGGCGAACACCTCCACGGTTTTGGTCTTGTGGTCGTAATCGCCATAGGAAAAATTCCAGTCCGCCACGATGCTGGTCTGCTGTTCCAGACTTTCCTGAATCTCACTGCGGATGTTTCCGATGCTGTGGTTCATATCGCCCTGGATCTGGGCGATCTGCTGAGACAAACCGTTCACCTGGCTGCGAAGTTCCGCGATGCGGCCCGCCCCGTAGGCTCCGGCGCACACCAGACACACTGTCAGCGCTCCCGCGCCGCACATCCGCCAGAGACTTCTGCGCTTTTCCCTGCGCTGCTTTTCCGCCAGCAGTTCCTTCACTGCTTCCAGCCCGTCCGGCTGGGGCGGCTGAGGGCTGCGTCCCGTGATCAGCTCGTCACAGCTGACGTTCAGTGCCTTTGCCAGCACCTGCAGGTTTTCCACACCCGGCAGGCTGGCACCGGACTCCCACTTTCCGATGGCCTGCCGGCTGACACCCACCTTTTCGGCCAGCGCCTCCTGTGACAGCCCCGCCTGCCTGCGCAGCGCGGCGATCCGCGGCCCGAACTCCATGTCATCGCCCCCTTTTTGTGTTTTCATTGTAGCAGAAACGGCGCTCTGCCGCTACCTAACCTTCTTTTCTTTTGGGCAACCAGCGGTAGCGGCGGGCATTTTTTCCACAACAACGCCTCTTTTTGTGGAAAACCCGGCGCTGTTTTCACTGTGACCGACAAAAAAAAAGGCAGCGGTGCCTGCCCGAGCCGCTCCCCCTTTGGGGCTCCGGTCCGGTTCAGCACCGCCGCATCGTTTTTGCTTTTTCCACTTTTCAACAGAACGGTTCAGCGCTCTTCAATGGTGTAGGTGAACTCATAGCTCTCCTGCAGCGCTTTGACCTTGTCCTCGTTGTCCTCAATGAAGGTGGGCGTGTAAACGCTTTTTCCCTCTTTTTTATAAGCGTCCATGATCTCCTGCAGTTTGTCCCAGCACTCGTCGGCCTTGTCGTAGCCTTCCGCGAAGCTGATGATAAATTCACGGTGTTTGGGAATGCGTGCTTTCATATGCGATTAACTCCTTTTTGTTTGTCTCACAGCAAATTGTACCCGCAAACCGCACCCGCGTCAAGCTTCTTTTGCAGCCTCGCCGCACACAGTGCCCAGCACCGCCACATCCAGAACCGCCGTCACGCCCAGCAGCACCCCGGCCACCAGCACCAAAGGCCCCGCCGTGTCCAGAATGGCACTGATGTCTCCGATCTCCACCAGGTGATTCTGATAACAGATCTGAAGATACAGTGCCAGCGCGCAGAACAGCCCGCTGAGCACCACCAGCCCCGCCGCCACCCAGCCGCGGGCTTTTTTGCGCAGCGCCAGCCCCGTCAGCGGCAGCGCCCAGGCGGCCAGCCCCAGCAAAAGACTTGCCAGATTCATCCACGCAGCACCCATTTGTCCCATTCCCCTTTCCGTCTATTCTTCCAGCAAACTCCACAGCGTTTGAAAATCTTCTTCCGGCAGCGCATATATGCCGTTGTAGGACTGTTCCAGCCAGCAGGCGCCGCTGCGCCGGTAGGCGTACACCCGGTAGGCATCCGCCCCGCGGTAAAACTCCAGCGTCAACAGCTCCTGGGCCTGCTGCGGCTCATCGCTGAGGCTCTCCGCCGCTGCCCGGGCACTGTTCTGCCGCAGGATCTGCAGCGCGGTCTGGATCTTCCAGCCCTCATCGGTCATGGCCATGGCATCCTCGCCGGTCATGGCCATCTCCGCCGCACTGCCGTCGGGCAGGTCCAGCAGCGTCTGTGCCGCGGGGCGCAGCGTGCCCGCTTCCACCCGGGCCTGATTGTAGGCGTCAATGCCCGCCTCCACCGGCAGCACACACAGCGCGCAGTACAGCACCGCCCCGGTGAACACCATCCAGGGAACCAGCCGGAACCGGCGCACCTGCCGGATGAGGATCAGAACAAAGGAAATGGCCATCCACACAAGAAACACGCTGGCGAACACCCGCTTGACCGTCAGGCCGTACGCCTGAATGTACAGCGCCATTTTGCTGGCCGCCGTGGCGATCAAAAGCAGCGTCAGCACCGACAGCACGCTGTTGCAGATGCGCAGCATGCGGTTCTCCTCCATGGGCGCCCGGCTGGCCAGGTTGGCGGCCAGCAAGATCCCGATGTTGATGGCAGCCACCCGGCACAGCTCGAAAAAGCCCTGACGGGCATATTCCGCATAGGAAAAGCCCTCGGCCAGACGACCGAAAAACGCACCGAACAAATGGTTTGCCTGCAGGGCGATGAACAGCACATACACCAGCGCCAGAATGCCCAGCGCCGTGACCACCGTGGTGCGGGACAGCTGCCGCACGCCCCGCTGCACCGCACACACTTCCCGCTTGTCGTACAGGCTTGTTCGGCGGCCCCGCACACTGCCGTAAGCAATGGCGTACAAATACAGCGCCACCGGAACCGACAGCACCGCATGCCCGAAGGAAACACCGTCCAGCAGCCGGCGGGAAAGACCGTTCATCCAGTGGAACATCCAGTCCCCCACATCCCGGAACAGTGCCGCAAAGCCCGCGTCCGCCTGCATCAGCAGCGGCAGCACAAAGCAAAGGCATACCAGAGCGATCAGCACGCCGCCCAGTACGGACAGCACCCTGCGCCGCTGCGCGGGCGATGTGCGGCGCACCTTCCGGTGGGCCAGCGCCTGCCGCGCGCCCCAGAACAGCGCCGCCGGCAGCCGGAAAAAGTTGCCCCAGGGCACCACAAAGGCGGCGTTCAGAGCATCAAAAAACAGCCAGTTGGAGGTGCGGCCCTCTTTCAGCAGCCGTCCGCCGGCGCTCAGCGCCCAGTAAGCAGCGGTAAAATGCATCATCATCCACTGGCCGAACCCGGTGAAAAACCGCATCGCCCCGGAAGAATACGTACCTCCGGTGACAGGCGCCAGGCACTGCGCCGCCAGCAGCACCAGCCAGAACCAGCTCTCCTTTGGCGGCCGGATGCCCGCACGGGCCAGATACCCCAGAACCGCCGCCGCGTACAGCACGCAGAACACCGGGTAGCTGTATTCGCCCGGCAGCCATGAAAACAGTTCCCGGAACAGCGCCAGGTCCAGATACAGCCAGCCCAGCACCAGAAAGCCCAGTGCGAACCAGACATCCTCTTTTTGAAAAATGGGCGCACAGGAACAAGACGGGCCGCTTGTGCCCATCGGAATGCTTCTTTCTTCCATTGTCCTACTCCTCTTCTACGTAATCCAAAATGTCCGCGGGTTTACAGTCCAGCGCCTTGCACAGCGCCTCCAGCGTGGAAAACCGAATGGCCTTTGCCTTATTATTTTTCAGAATGGACAGGTTTGCCGGAGTGATCCCCACCTTTTCGGCCAGTTCTCCGGCGCTCATTTTCCGGCGCGCCATCATCACGTCGATGTTTACGATAATCGGCATTGCGCGCACCTCCTAGATGGTAAAATCGTTTTCGTTTTTCAGCTCCACTGCCTGGGCAAACACATTTTTCACCACACGCAGAATCAGCCCCACAAAGGCAGCCGCAGCCGCAAGCACCACCAGATACCAGTCAAACAGGCTGCCCACCAGATATACCAGCGCGGCCGCCATCAGGCACCAGGACATGATGCGCAGGCTGCGCACGTTCTCCTGAATGAACACTTCTTCCTCGCTGATGTTGCGCAGCAGCCGGTGCAGGCAGAACAGGACCACCGCCGCCGGCACGCCCGAGGCATAGGTGACCCCAATGTACACCATGCGCACGCTGGAGCGCCACAGAATCCAGTTCCAGAACCAGGGGGCGGTGAGCAGCAGGGCCGCCAGCAGCACCGTGAACACCCACACGCACACGCGGCTGAGCAACAGACTTCGATCGTTGTTCCATTTCATACCGGATTCCTCCTTTGTTGGCCTCATCATAGCACATTATTTTTTGTTTTTCAAGTATTTTTTATTGAAAAACAATAAAAATCATTTGTGATACAATAAAAGCGGAGGCAAATGCCTCCGCTTTTCCGCATTGTTTTATTTTTATGACTGCCGCACCCATCTGGAAAAATACCGGTTTTGTGTGCAGTGGATCACCTGACGGCCGTCCTCACCAATAAACACCGCCAGCGAGCCCATCTGTTCTTCCGGCGCCCGGCGGTATCCCAGGTCTTCCATGTATTCATCCAGGCTGGCGCCCGGCTTTGCCAGAATCACGTCCGGTGAAGCCTGTGCGTACTGCGCGTCCGTGACCAAAACCCGGGCCAGAGCTCCTGCCGCCGCGGCCGGGTTGGCCGTGCGGAAAGAAGCATAGGAAAAAACGGCCCCTGCCGCGTACAGCAGCACAGCGGCCGCAAGGACCACCAAAAGCCGTTTTTTTCCCATTCAGACACCTCACACGTTCAGCATGGCTTTGACCGCCGCCGGCGTCTGCACGCCCACACTGCGGTTCACGGCCTGCCCGTTTTGAAACACCAATACGGTGGGAATGCTCATCACGCCGTAGCGGGAAGCCAGCTCCGGCTCTTCGTCAATGTTGACTTTGACCACATGGGCCGCGCCTTCGGTCTCTTTTGCCACCTTGTCCAGCACCGGGCCGAACATCCGGCAGGGCATGCACCAGGGCGCCCAGAAATCCACCAGCACCGGCTTTGTCTGCCGCAGCACCTTCTCCTCAAAATCAACGGTTCCAACATGCTCTACTGCCATCTTTAAACGCTCCTTTCAAGTGCATCTTGTTTGTGTCTTAAGAATACACCGAAAAAAGCCCGTTGTATGTGACCAAATCACCGAAGGCTGTCGCCGGCCAGCTGTTCCAGTGCGGCCCGGTCCACCAGCTGTACACAGCCGCGGCTCACCGCCACCATGCCCTCGCTCTGCAGATATTTCATCATGCGGGAGATCACTTCCCGGGCGCTGCCCAGCTCTCCGGCCACCGCCTCGTGGGTCAAGGACAAAGAGTCGCTGTTCTCCCGGTCGGCGGCCTCCAGCAGAAACGCCGCCAGGCGTGCGTCCAGCTTTTTGTTGAGCACCTGATCCAGCAGCCACATCACATCGGAAAAGTGGCCCGCCATCAGCTCGTTTGTAAAGTTGGCGGCCGGCGCACTCTGCTCCATCAGCTGCCGGTATACCTCGGGCGGAATGATCCACAAAAGGGACTCCTGATCCGCCTCGATAAAAATATCAAAATCCACGGCCCGCATGGCACAGGACGCGCTGAACAGGCACACGTCCCGCTGATACAGCCGGTACAGTGTGATCTCGCGCCCTTCGTCAGAGATGGTATACGCCCGCAGCACGCCGCTCTGCACACACACAAGGCCCAGACAGTCCGCCTGTCCGCGGTGCAGCACTTCGCCCTTTTTGGCGGTATATGCTCTGGCCGAAGCCGTCATGCGGGCCTGCTGGTCCGGGGTCAACGTTTTCCAAAAAGGAAAAAACTCCTTCAGTTCCAAAAGAAAACACCTCGCTTGGTTCTCCTTTTCATGATAACGGCAAACCGGGAAAAATTCAATCTAAAATTCCAACCTCACTTTACATGAAAAAAACATCCTGTATAATCAACCTGAAAAGGGAGGGATTCCTATGAAAAGAATCTTTTTCGTAGTTCTTCTCGCGTTCGTTTTACTGGCAGGCTGCAAAAAAGACGTTCGAGTGGAAACGTCCGATTTGTCGCAGGCGTCCCCCGCATGTATGCAGGCAGAACACAGCCGTTCCCTGGACCTGTGTAAAAGCGAATATTTCAATACCACTCTGACGCTTGATTCGCAGGCACCCTATTGGGGAATGTATGTTGAAAATAAAGGTGACGACTATATCCGAGTGGACACAGGCGGCGGAATCGTACAGGTGGACGCAAAAACAAGCCTGTGGATCTACAACCAAGAACCCTGTGCAGGCGAAAACCGCATCGGATTCTGCACAAACTCAGGCAAAAAATGGAAGGCACAGTAGACATTTGGTTTGCTTCAACAGCCGAACAGCTAACACCAAGCGTCGAATAAATGATAAAAAAACGCCCGACGGATGTTCCATCGGGAGTTTTTTGCTTACAGTTCGATTTTTCCAAACAGAGGAAGGTCCGCGCCGTCGTTGATGGTCTCCGTGCGGACGGGCACCACAGGCGCCGCCGAGGGATCACGGGGACGGTCGGCAAACTCACGGCCCGGTGTGGACGAACGGGGCTCACGGGAGCCCTTTCCGCCGCGGCCGCGGCCGC
>NZ_JBBMFA010000025.1:0-3330 GCF_040096265.1 Ruthenibacterium intestinale | reverse complement strand
GGCGACCCGGATGAGGCTCGAACTCACGACCTCTAGCGTGACAGGCTAGCGTTCTAACCAACTGAACTACCGGGCCATATGGCAGGGGCAGAAGGATTTGAACCCTCGGCACGCGGTTTTGGAGACCGCTGCTCTACCAGCTGAGCTATACCCCTAAATCAAGCGGCCTTACCAACAGGGCGCTTTAATATAATACATGGGAACAGGAAGTTTGTCAACCCTTTTTTCGATGTTTTATGATTTTTTTTAAAAGCCGGGCAAAAACGCTCGTTTGCCCGGCTTTTCTGTTATTCCAGAATATCGCTGATTACACCGCCGCCGACCACGCGATCATCGACGTATAAAACAGCCGACTGACCGGGGGCAGGGGCACGCAGCGGCTGTGCAAAAGAAAGCGTTACGCAATCTCCATCGACAGCCTGCACACAACAGGGGGCGGGAAGCGCCCGGCTGCGGATCTTTACCAAATATTCTTCACCGGGCACAAGCGCTTTTCCGTCGGAACGCGCAGCCTGGCGAAGCCGAATACCGGAATAGAACTCATCGCCGGCCAAAGCCAGCTGAATATCTCCGTTGGGAAGGATACGCCGCACAAAAATCGGCTGGCCGTAAGCGATGTTCAGACCCTTTCGCTGACCGACCGTATAATGCGACACGCCTTTATGGGGACCAAAGTCCTCTCCGTTGGGGCCGATAAAACGGCCCTGCTTATCGGCAAGGCCACGATTGGCGATAAAAGCGGCGTAATCGCCATCCGGAATGAAGCAAATTTCCTGGCTGTCCGGTGCATCTGCGCTGACAAGTCCCATTTCGCGAGCCATTTCACGGATATCCGGTTTTTCAAATTCGCCGACGGGCAGGCAAAGCCGTTGCAAAATCTCCTGGGAAAGGCCATACAGCATATAGCTTTGGTCCCGTTCCTGGCTGGCGGCACGGCATACGTAAAAAGAACCGTCTTCCTCGCGGACACGTGCGTAGTGACCGGTGGCAATAAAACGAATTCCCATTCGGTCCGCTGTTTCGGCAAGAATTTGAAATTTGACGTTGGGATTGCACAATACACAGGGGCTGGGGGTTTCTCCGCGGCAATACGCTTCGCAGAACGGTTCAATGACTTTGCTTTCAAAAAGTTCCGAGCAGTCTACGACGGAGAAGGGAACGTCAAACTGTTTTGCAACCGCGCGCGCGGATTCCACTGAGGAATCGCTTGCGGGGGAAAAACGAATAAACACGGTGCTGACGTCAAACCCCTGATCTTTCAGAATCTGGATGCAGACGGAGGAATCCACACCGCCCGACAGACCTACCAGAATTTTATCCTGTTCTTCAAATGTGCGGAAGCTGGTACCGAGACTTACTTCACCGGCCATGTGTTTCACCCCTCAATGCTGCAAGCATGACAATCTTCTTCAATTTTTCCCACGATGGGTTCCGGGTCTACTCCCTGACGGCGGTAGTAATCCGCCAGAGCAGATTTTACAGCCTGTTCAGCCAGAACGCTGCAGTGAATTTTTACAGGGGGAAGGCCATCCAGCGCTTCCACCACGGCTTTGTTGGTCAGCTTCAATGCTTCATCGATGGTTTTTCCTTTGATCATTTCCGTGGCGATGCTGGAAGTAGCGATGGCAGCGCCGCAGCCAAAAGTTTTGAATTTGACATCGGTGATGACGTTGCCGTCAATCTTCAAAAACATTTTCATGATGTCGCCGCACTTGGGGTTTCCTACTTCACCAACGCCGTCTGCGTTTTCAATTTCTCCCACGTTGCGGGGATTGGCGAAATGATCCATTACTTTTTCACTGTACATAATATTTCAAGTCCTCTCTTTTTTCTTCCTGAAACTCAGTCATGCCACAGCGGGCTGCGTGCGCGCACAGTCGGTACAATTTCCTGCAGCGCCTGGCAAACCGCGCGGGCATCGTCCATGGTATTCTGAATACCGAAGCTGATGCGAAGGCTGCAATGGGCAATCTCATGCGGCAGACCGATGGAAAGCAACACGTGGCTTGGGTCCAGACTGCCCGATGCGCAGGCAGAACCGGAGGAGGCACAAATGCCTTTCATGTCCAGCATCAACAGCAGACTTTCGCCTTCGGCGGCCTCAAAACTGGCGTTCAGGTTGTTGGGCAGCCGACGGGAAGTGTCCAGGGGACCGTTGATCTTCACCTTGGGCATTTTTTGGATTTCCTTGAGGACATAATCACGCATGGCGCGTTCATCTGCCATTTTTTTATCCAGATTCTGCACGGCGCATTCCAGCGCAGTGGCCAGTCCCACAATGCCGGCCAGATTTTCGGTTCCGGCACGGCGGTTTCGCTCCTGGGCACCGCCGTCCATGAATGTCAGCGGCATCACGCCGCGGCGGCAGAGCAGGGCGCCTACGCCTTTGGGACCGTTGAATTTGTGGGCGGAAAGACTCAGCATATCCACACCGAGTTCCTTGAAGTTGATGGGAACAGATCCGGCCGCCTGTACAGCGTCCGTGTGGAACCATACGCCACGTTCGCGGCAAACTTCAGCGATTTCAGCAATGGGTTCCAAAGTGCCGATCTCGTTGTTGGCGTACATGATGGTGACAAGTGCTGTTTCGGGACGAATGGCGTTTTTGACATCTTCCACCGAGACAAAGCCTTCAGCGTCCACAGGAAGATAGGTGATCTCAAACCCTTCTTTTTCCAGGGCCTGCATGGAATGGAGCACCGCATGATGCTCAATGCAGCTGGTGATCAAATGCTTTTTGCCGAGTTTGGCGAATTTGTGTGCAGTCCCTTTGATTGCCCAGTTATCTGCTTCGGTGCCACAGCTGGTAAAGAAAACTTCAGCGGGTTCACATCCCAAAGCAGCTGCCACGCGGCTGCGGGCATTGGCCAGCGCCTCGTTTGCGCGGGCGCCTACCGAGTAAAAAATGCTGGAAGGATTGCCGTATTCTTCACAGTAATAAGGAATCATCGCGTCCAGCACCTGTTTGGAGACAGGCGTTGTGGCTGCGTTATCCAGATAAATTGTATGGCTCAATGAATTTCACCTTACCTTTATTCATATATAGAATAGAAACGAAAGTTTCTGCCTGAATATTAATATATACTAAAATAGTATAATTTGCAACTACTTTTTAAATTTTGCTGCCTGAGCAACAGCCATTCGGTCGCATTTTTCGTTTTCCGGATGACCGGCGTGCCCTTTGATCCATTGGTAATGAAACGTGTGCGGTTCACACAAGTCCAGGAGGCGCGCCCAAAGGTCGCTGTTCAAAGCGGGTTTTTTGTCGCTTTTTACCCAGCCGCGGGCACGCCAGCTTTTGGCCCAGCCTTTGGAAAGCCCATCCATTAC
>NZ_JBBMFA010000024.1:0-3527 GCF_040096265.1 Ruthenibacterium intestinale | reverse complement strand
GCCGGCGAATGCCGGCGGCCTTTTTGTTTCATCAAAGCCTCCTTTATCAGGCAGGCGCTTTCTTTCAATCTTTCGAATAACGTGGTGCATAGCTGCTGTCCGATCAACCAATATTAAGTTGAAAGAAGGTGGATGCATGAGAATTCCAAACCACATCGGAATCATTCCGGACGGGAACCGGCGCTGGGCCACCCGTGCAGGACTGGCCAAAAAGGACGGCTACATCCATGGATTGACGCCCGGATTGGATTTGCTGAGACTGGCATGGGAAGCCGGCGTCCGTGAGATCACTTATTATGGATTTACAACGGATAATTGCAAACGGCCGCCGGAGCAAGTCTTCGCTTTTTCCAAGGCCTGCGTGGAAGCAATCCGCCGAATCGCTTCCGAACCCGTTTCGCTTCTCGTACTCGGCGACCAAAACTCCTCTGTCTTTCCGGAAGAGCTTCGGCCTTATACCGTTCGAACAGACCTGAACGGCGGCGGTATGCGCGTCAATTTTCTGGTAAACTACGGCTGGGAATGGGACCTTGCCGAATTAAATGCACCCGGCAGCAACCGCAGACAAATTTGCAATGCACTCCGCTCGCACGATATTTCTCGGGTCGATTTGGTCATTCGCTGGGGCGGCATGCGCCGATTGTCCGGCTTTCTGCCGGTACAATCTGTTTATGCCGATTTCTTCGTTGTGGACCGGCTTTGGCCTGATTTTCAGCCGGATGACTTTTTCCAGGCGCTGCAATGGTATCAAGCGCAAGACGTAACGCTGGGCGGTTGACCCCACTTTTTCCCCTTTTGAAAACATGGTATGATAAGGATACAAAAGGAGGGATGCTGCGTGGAATATCCGGAACGGTATTGGGATGATATTCTCTTTTTCTTTGACCGGTTTCCGGCAGAATTGGAACTGTATCGCGCTTTTTCGGAACAGATGGAACGAGTGTTTGACCAAGCGCGCGTCAAGGTACAGAAGAGTCAGATCAGTTTTTACGGACGGCATCTTTTCGCCGCCGCCTCACTTCCCATCCGGCGCAAAAAAGGATGGCCGGAGCACTGTCTCATCGTCACTTTCGGTCTTGGGAGAAAACTGGACTCTGCCCGGATCGCCGTTGCAGTCGAACCCTACCCCGGTCGCTGGACTCATCATATGCTGCTCACCGCGCCGCAGCAGCTGGATGCGGAATGGCTCAGCTGGATGGAAGAGGCCTGGTATTTTTCGCAGACAAAATAAAAAAGCGCGCTCTGCCCGTCAGAGCGCGCTTTTTGATGCGGTGAATTCATCCGCGAATCCCCGCCAGCAGCCAAAAGGCAATGCACAGGATCGCCGCGCATACCACAAGGCAAAACACCAGATTGCTGCGTTTCACCCCCACTCCTCCTTTCCATGCACAAGCCAGGTCAAGTAGCCTTGCAGTGCCGCAGTGCTCTGCAAGGCCTGGAACAGAAAGAGAAAGAGCAAAAATCCCAGAAGATCATTTTGAAAAGGGATTTTCAGCTTTTTCTGATAGAGATAGGTGCTCAGGAACAGCACCACGCTCACGGCCAGTGTAAACAGCGTCAAACATCCGGCCAGGTAATAATACCCGCACAAAGCCAGCAAAACGCCGGGCAGCAGCCCGAACAAAAACGCCAGGTCCAGATAGATGACCCACAAATTGACCCATGTAAAATAGCGGGAATAGGCGCTGCCCTGGCGCCAGGGCGGAACAGAGGACAACCCCTCCAACATTCCGATTGCCCAGCGCTTTCGCTGATTGTACAGACCGTTGCAGGTTTGCGGAACTTCCGTATAGCCGACTGCGGCAGGCTCATAAGACGAAACCAGCCCCTGCTGCAGCAGCGCATACGTCAATACAATATCCTCGCCGAGCACATTCTGCCAACCGCCCGTTTCACGCACCACTTCCGTTCGATAGGCGCTGAAGGCCCCCTGTGCCACCAGCGTAGAATGGTAGCTGCCCTGAAACCGTTTGACAGCCGCGATGCTGAGAAGATAATCATAATTCTGCATTCGGGTCGCCAGAGACGCACGCGCGTTCCGGACAAACAGATTTCCTGCCACGCATACACTGGAAGCGGCAGTGATGTGATTCATCATTCGCCGGACTGCCTGCTTCTCCAGACAGGTATCCGCATCCACTGTCAGAAAAAATGGGGTATGGACCTGCGCCAGACCACAGTTGAGCGCATTGGCTTTTCCCAGCTGCGGGCAATAGAGATATTCCACCTTCCGCTTTTCCCCGGCCAGCCGCTGCATGTTCAGCACTTCTTCCCGGGTGCCGTCTTCCGAAGCATTGTCAATCACCAAAAGCCGAATCATCCCCTGGTAGTCCTGCTCCAGAACAGCGCGGATTGCCTGCGAAATCGCTGCTTCTTCATTGTGCGCGCACATGAGAATCGTTGTCTCCCGATCAGTATCCGGATAGCTGCGCAGGCGCCAGTGAATAAGATTGGAAAAGAACATGGCACTCATCAGGAAACCCGGCAAAAGTGCGATTCCGATAATCGCCCACCAGACATACCATTGCGGCAGTGCGCAGGAAGCTTCCTGTGCCCAGAAAACTGAAAAATACACTGAGACGGCCAGCCACAAAGCGCCGAAGCCCAGCGACAAAAGAAACTTGCCTTTCAAATGACCACCCCCTTTCTCTCCAATGTACGTGGCAGAGTCGGAAATGGTGATTGAGGCGAAATGAACGCCTATGATATAATGAAAGGCACAGTCTACGAAAAGAGGAACCGATTATGACCATGCTGGAGCGCATGCAGTGCGCAGAAGCCTACTGTTCAGACCACCGGGATATGCCGGCACACTTGCAGGACAAAGCCAAAACGCTTTGCTGGCAATACAATCAGACCGCCCCTTTTGAAACGGAAAAACGCGGAAAAATTTTGAAGCAGTTGTTTGGAACGTGCCACCCACTGACCTTTGTGGAGCCGTCCTTCCACTGCGACTATGGCTTTAACATCCACACCCACGGCTTGGCCGTCATCAACTACAACTGTGTGATTCTGGACACATCTCCGGTCCACATCGGCGCCAACGCCTTTCTGGCGCCGGGCGTGATCATCGCCTGTTCGGGCCATTCGCTGGATGCCGCGCAGCGCGCCGCCGGAATCGGCACTTCCGCGCCTGTAACGCTGGAGGACGATGTCTGGATCGGAGCCGGTGCGGTTCTCTGCGGTGGAGTGACCATTGGTGCCGGAAGTGTGATCGGGGCCGGGAGCGTGGTGACACGCAGCATTCCCGCTGGTATGGTGGCCGTGGGAAACCCCTGCCGCCCGCTGCGGCCTGTGACCGAAGCGGACCGCCTTTCTTCCCTGACCATAACGGCGGAAGATTAATTTGCTGTTTTTTGATAAAAACAGACATTTTACCGAAAAAAGCTCTTGACTTTTCCGCATCAAAATGCTATCCTATTCAAGCAGGGTAAGTTCCCTGTGTAGAACATGCGGATGTGGCGGAATTGGCAGACGCGCTAGATTCAGGTTCTAGTGAGGGCAACTTCATATGGGTTCAAGTCCCT
>NZ_JBBMFA010000023.1:0-15519 GCF_040096265.1 Ruthenibacterium intestinale | reverse complement strand
AGTTTTTATTTCCTATGCAACGCTAAAGCTTTTTGAGAACTCCCCGGCACAGCCGGGGGTTTTCGGTAAACAAAAAAGGCCGCAGACCCGTGACCGGTCTGCGGCCTGATTCTCAACGGTCCATTTCCGCCAGAACCGCTGCCATAATCTCTACACCTTTTTCAATATTCGCCTTTGTCGGCGTCGAAAAATTCATACGGAAATTCTGACACGGCTGTGTTTCATCCACCAGGAAAGCATTTCCCGGCACGACCGCAAGCTTTCTTTCCAGACATCTTTTTACAAATTCCTGCATATCGATTCCATCCGGCAGTGTTCCCCACAGGAACATCCCGCCTTCCGGACGGACATAGCGAATCTGCGGGCATTTTTCATCCAGCAGACGCATCATATACTCTGCTTTTTCACGATAAATCTGGCGAATTTCTTCAATATGCCGATCCATGTCCGTGCGGGTCAGCAGCTGTGCACAAATGCGCTGAGACCAAACGTTGGTGTGCACATCGCTTCCCTGCTTCGCAATTACGAGACTTTTCATCAAAGCCTTGTCGCACACACAATAGGCCAGCCGCATGCCCGGGCACATAATTTTGGAAAAGCTGGCCGCGTAAATCACATTTCCGGTGATATCCAGACTTTTGATCGGCGCAACCGGCTGCCCGGAAATTCTCAGTTCCCCATAGGGGTCGTCTTCCAAAATCGGCACGCCATATTTCACACTCAGCTCATAGACTGCCTTGCGTTTTTCCGCGCTCATCGTCCGCCCCGTGGGATTCTGGAAATTGGGAATGCAATAGAAGAACCGCGGCTTGGGATTGGCAGAAAACACTTTTTCCAGTTCTGTCAGATCCACGCCATCCTCTTCCATGGAGACCCCTACCAGCTTGGCACCATAGCAGCGGAAAGACAAAAACGCGCCTAAAAACGCCGGATTTTCCACCGCCACCACATCGCCTTCGTTGCAAAGGCATTTGGTCACAAAATCCAGAATCTGCTGACTTCCTGATACAAGAATCAAATCGTCGTTATCCTTCACAACTTCGTCATGACGGTTTGCAAACTTGCGCACAGCCTCCCGTGCAGCGGGAACGCCCTCGGTCACAGAATACTGCAGCACACCGACAGGATCGTTTTCCAACAGTTCAGCGGAAAAGCGTGCGATATCCGCCGCCGGAAAGGAATCCGCCGCCGGGTTCCCGCCTGCAAAGCTGATCAATTCAGGATCGCTCATCTGCTTGAGAATCTCGCGGATGATTGAAGGCTTCATGCCGCGCATCCGGTTTGAAATCTGAAACTCCATATACCATTCCCCCTCGTCAAATTCCTGCGCCATCCGTGTGGAACGGCGCATAACTGTGGTCAACTGTTACAACGGTATAATAGCGCGTTTTTTCACCTGAGACAAGTTTCTGGATTTTTTCCCGCAGAACCTGATCCGAAAGTTCAAAGTTGTGAGGTACCACCACATCAAAAATCAAATTGGTATGGCTGATCCCCTGCACCATTCGAAAATCATGGATAGAAAGTTCGGGCGAAATTGTTTTCACTTTTTCCTGAATCCAACTGCGCATGGACCCCACCGCTTCATCTCCTGTGACAATTGGATCGTAATGAATCACCAGATGGATGTTATCCTGCTCATGAAAATCCCGTTCAATGTTGTCGATGATGTCATGGCTCTTCATCACATCTTCCTTTGCATCCATTTCTACATGGACGCTGGCAAAGCAGCGGCCGGGGCCGTAATCGTGAACCATCAGGTCATGCGTGCCCAAGACCCCCTCATAGCTCAACACCTTGCGGGCAATGTATTCCGTCATTTCCTGACTGGGAGCCTCACCCAAAAGCGGATTCAGTGTGTCACGCAGAACACCAAGACCACTCACAAAAATGAAAACCGCCACGGCCAGACCCATCCATCCGTCCAAAGACAGACTGGTAAAATGAGAGATGAGCGCCGCCATCAGAACCGCACTGGTGCTGATGACGTCATTGCGGCTGTCTGCCGCAGTTGCTTCCAATGTGGATGAACCGATTTTACGTCCAATTGTGCGATTGAACATCGCCATCCACAGTTTCACGCAAATGGACAGCACCAGAACAAATACGGTTAACCAGCTGAACACAACCGGCGTGGGATGCAGAATTTTGTCCAGACTGCTTCGCGCCAGCTCCACACCGATTACAAGAATCATCACGGAAACGCACAGGCCCGCCAGATATTCAATACGCGCATGGCCATAAGGATGCTCCTCGTCTGCCGGTCGGCTGGAAAGCTTAAAACCAAGCAGCGTAATGATGCTGGACGATGCGTCCGACAGGTTATTTACGGCATCTGCCGTAATGGAGATGCTTCCAAACACCGTTCCCACCACAAGCTTTGCCAGACACAAAAATACATTGCATACAATCCCCACTGCACCGGCCAGATTTCCAAATGCAGTGCGCACAGCCACATCCTGCGTATTGTCCGGATCGCGGATAAAATGTTTGACAAGAAATGCGGTCATAAACTCCAATCCCTCTTTTGCTGTTCGACAAAACTTTGCCGACATGATGACATTTCTACTATTATAGGGCGCATTTTTCCAAAGTTCAAGCGGACATTGTACATTTTCTCATTTATCCTGTATAATGAATCTATTATTGTTTTTGCATAAGCAGAAGAAAAGAGGAATTATGGAAAACGGAAAAGTAATCGCGCTTTTAATCGATGCGGAAAACGTTTCTCCCAAGTATATCAAAACCATCATCGACGAAGTGAGCATGTACGGCACTCCTGCCTACAAACGGATTTACGGCGACTGGACTACCCCCGATATGGCCAGCTGGAAAAAGGTTTTGCTGGAACACAATCTGACACCGATACAGCAGTTCAGCTATACACAGGGAAAAAACGCGTCAGACTCCGCCATGATCATTGACGCCATGGACATTCTTTACGGAAAAAACGTGGATGGGTTCTGCCTGGTCAGTTCCGACTCAGACTTCACCCGGCTGGCTGCCCGGTTGAGAGAAAGCCGCATGTTTGTCATCGGCATGGGCGAAAGCAAAACGCCGACCGCCTTCAAGGCCGCCTGTGATACGTTCAAATATCTGGATGTTTTGATGGGGATGAAAAAGTCTGAGACCGACATCAAACAGGAGGCCGAAAAGAAAACGCCCGCCAAAACCGCCTCCAAGAAAGCCGCGCGCACCACACGCAAAAAGGATGCGGAGCCCCCCAGAGAAAAAGAGACGGAAGTTCCCGCAGCGCCCAGTGAACCGCATCATGACGAGGAGCTTGCGGCCGCTTTCGTGCCTTTGGACATGATTGTAGAAAAAATCCGTGAAATCATCGATTTCGATTCAGATGAAGACGGTTATATGCCGCTCTCGCAGGTAGGGGTCATGCTGGGAAGGCTGTATGCCGATTTCGACTCCCGCAACTACGGTTTTTCAAAACTTCATAAGCTGGTGGATTACACCAAGGAATTCGAGACCAAATACGAACCTCTGGAGAATGGCGGAAAAAACCTTCTCATTCGCAACAAAGGATAAAAAAGAGCGCTCCGGCATGCCGGAGCGCTCTTTTTGTATTCAGTTATCCCAGATGGTCCCCATGGAAATTGCCGCACCCCAGAGGCCCGTCAATCCGAGAGCCGCTGCCAGCGGAACCGTCACCGGGGAACTCACGCCGCTGGCTGCCTGCCAGATCGCCTGTGGAAAAGCAAGGCAAGTGCAGAAGAAAAAGGCCAGCAAACCGTTGCGGCACACGCTGCGGGTACCTCCCTGCCGCCCGGGCAGATAATGGGCCCGCAGGTAAGATGTTACAAAAAGAAGCGCCGCCAGTGCCGCCAGGATTTCCACTGCCGGCGGAATGCGATACAAACTGGCCGGCTGGACCAGAAAACGCAGCACCGTGTGCACAAAAAACGCCGCGCTTCCGGCCACTCCCAGATAAAGCATACTGCTGCCGGGAGTTTCCAGATATTTTTCAAAGAAAAGCATCAGGCCCCATACGCCGAACAGAATGAACAAAACCGCCCGCAAAAGCTCTGCACAATCACCCAAAAGCGCCAGGGTCGCGGTCATATGATGGCTGCTCAAGGGTGTTTCTTCTCCGAAGAAGACCGACAGAATGGTCATAAAGCCATAAATTTCACTGGCAACGGATACCGGAAGCAGCACCAGGCCGGATTTTCGTCCGAAATCCTGAAAATACTTTTTGGAGTCCACACACCAGCCGGTCAGCAGCGCAAACAATACCGGCACAAGCATGGCAAAATACCGCAGGCTTGTGCTCCCCTGTGTGGCAAACCCCGTGGACGCATCCGTCCAGCGCAAAAGGCTGTACAAATACAGTGCTCCCAGCGCCATGCTCAAAAGCAATGTGAAAACGGATAAAAATTTTTTCATCAGCGCGCCTCTAACGGAATGTACTTCTGTTCTTTGCCCAGATATTTATAAGCCGGGCGAATGATCCGGTTGGCAAACACCACTTCTTCTACCCGGTGTGCACACCAGCCCGGAATACGGCTGATTGCGAACAGCGGCGTGAACAAATCGTCGCTGATGCCCAGCATGCGGTAAATAAGACCGGAGAAAAGGTCCACATTGGCACAAGCCGCTTTGCCCTTTACTTCTTCAATGATCGCCGGACCCAAACGCTCCACCGCACACAAGAGGTGGAACTCATCGTCAAATCCTTTTTCATGTGCCAGTTCCACCGCATGGCTGCGGAGAATCACTGCACGGGGATCGCTTTGGGTATAAACCGCATGGCCCATGCCGTAAATCAGGCCGGACCGGTCGCCCGCCTCCTTGGCAAGCAGCTTGCGCAGATACTCGCTTACTTCCTCGTCATCGTAATAATCCCGGATATCCTGTTTCATATAGTCCAGCATTTGCATGACTTTGTGGTTCGCACCGCCGTGCTTGGGACCTTTCAGGCTTCCAATGGCCGCCGCAATGGCGGAATACGTATCCGTGCCGGAAGAAGACAGCACCCGGCACGCGAAAGTAGAGTTGTTGCCGCCGCCGTGATCCGCATGAAGAACCAGGCACAAATCCAGAAGCTTTGCTTCTTCTTTTGTGAATTTCTGGTCCGCACGATACGTGGCCAAAATATGCTCCGCTGTGCTTTGGCCCGGCACCGGCAGATGGAGATACATGCTTTGCCGGTCATAGACACGCCGTTTGATTTGATATGCATTTACCATAATGGTCGGCAGGCTGGCGATCAGCCCGATGCTCTGTGCCAGAATATTGGCCAGAGACATGTCCTCGGGCGCATCATCATAAGAATACAGCGCCAAAACGCTGCGCGCCATTTTATTCATAATGTTTGGCGAAGGCGCTTTCATGATCATGTCCTCGGCAAAGTTATCAGGCAGCGCACGGTTTTCTTCCAGAATCTTCCGAAAGCGTGCCAAGTCCTCAGCATTGGGCAGACTGCCGAACAAAAGCAGCCAGATCACCTCTTCGAAAACGAACCGGTCCTCCTTGTAGGCCGCTTCCACAATGTTCGCCACGTCGATTCCGCGATAAATCAGCTTGCCCGGTGCCGGCACAGGCTTTCCATCCACGAGGTCGTATCCCACGACATCGCACACATTGGTCAGGCCCGCCAGCACACCGGTGCCGTTCGGATTGCGCAGACCGCGTTTTACTCCCAACCGTTCACAGGTTGCCGGATCGATGAAGTTATTTTTGAGATACTCCTCGCATAGATATGCAGCAGAGCCTGTCTTCTCAAGATTTTGGTTGACAGACATTCGGATTCTCCTTTCCAGTCACTTACTTCCCTCTATGTGCAGTCCCGCAATGGACCGCATATGAATTATTTTACAGGATACAGGCTTAAAAAACAAGGGAAGCCGCTGCAAAGGAGACAAAATGGAGGAACTGAAATGAAAAAAACTTTGCCCCTGATCCTTTTGTTCGCTCTGCTGGTTTATCTGCTGCCCATGGTGACCTTGCTGATTCCCCATCCGTCAGGCTCTTCCGATTCCGCCAGCTCTCCTGCGCCAAGCACTTCCAGCGCCACTTCCACAGCCGAAAGCGAAGATCCTCTTCTGATTCTGGATGAAGACACCGACACCGTAATGACTGTGTCCATGCGGGACTATGTGCTGGGCGCTGTAGCTGCAGAAATGCCGATGACATACTCGGATGAGGCTTTGCGTGCGCAAGCGGTTGCTGCGCACAGCTATGCGCTGGCGGTCAAAGCCCAGTGCGACGGGTCTGACCCAACACTGAAAGGCGCGTACTTTAAGGCAGACCCCGTCCGCCGCGTAGGATTTGTGACCGACGAAGTCATGCAGCGATTGTGGGGCGATGACTATGAGGAAAACAAAGCGCGCCTGGAAAGTGTGGTCACGCCGGTACTGGACCGGGTTCTTTTATACGACGGACAACCTGCGCTGGCTTGCTACCACGCCATCAGCAATGGCGTGACCGAATCCAGCGAAGCGGTGTGGGGCACAGCCCTTCCGTATCTGGTAAGCGTAGATTCTTCGCTGGACCTGCAAAGTTCCGACTATGAACAAACCATCACCATGACCGCACAGGAAGTGTCCGAATGTCTTCTGTCCAGTTTTGCCGGTCTGGACCTTTCCGGAGATCCCTCGGGCTGGTTTACCCAGCTGGAGCTTTCCGACGCGGGTTATGTGCAGAAAGTACACATCGGCCCTGTAATCTGCAAAGGCAGCGATGTTCGTACCGCTCTTTCACTTCGCAGCGCAGCATTTACCATCACATATACGGAAGACAAAGTGTTTTCCATCACAACACACGGTTACGGGCACGGCGTGGGGATGAGCCAATACGGCGCCAACGCCATGGCGCTCAGCGGAAAAACCTTCGAAGAGATTCTGGCGCATTATTATCCCGGAACACAGTTGAGTCAATAAAAAGAAGGAGGGCGATGCCCTCCTTTTTATGTCTTTCCAGGCTCTTTATCTTTTGTCCGCGCAAAGCACAAGGCGTCGCACTGTTCCGCCCCTGCCGCAAGAAGCATTTTGGCGCACTCGTCCAGTGTGGAACCTGTGGTAAACACATCGTCCACCAAAAGAATCCGTTTATTACGCACCGCTTGCGCATCCGTCACGTCGAACGCCCCAAGCAGATTCACCCTTCTCTCCCGCCGGGTCAGGCCGTGCTGATCCGGCGTCTCCAAAACCTTTTCCAGCACCAAAAGAACCGGGATTCCCAGTTCTCTTCCCATCTGCTGAGCCAGCAGCATCGGCGCCGAGTATCCTCTGGCCTTTTGTTTCCTTCGCGAAGACGGCACCGGGACCAATGCATCAGCCCGCAGCTCACACTTTCGGAACAAGCAGGCCATCTCGCCGCCAAATATCTCCGCAAGATCCGGCTCATCGTTAAATTTCAAGCGCCAGACTGCATTCTGAATCGGCGGTTCATAATCGTAGACCGCATGAACTTCCTTGAGAAACAATCCCTTTCGGCACGCGATCGGCTCCGGCCCGCACACAAGCCGCGGAAGAGCAGTCCGGCAGCGTTCGCATTCCGGCTCAAACCCCAAGACAGCGTTGCAGTACGGACAGTGCGGCGGAAGAAAAAGCCGTTTACAAAATTCTTTCATAAATCATCCCTCTGCAGCAGTTCCGCAAGGCAGGAGAAGCGCTTATTGCGCCGTACGCTGTGCACCATCTGCACCACCTCACGACTGTGCCCTGCCAGAATGCAAAGGCTTTTTGCCCGCGTGACACCGGTGTATAAAAGATTGCGATAGCACAGCTTGGGCGGGACATCCATCACCGGAACGATGACCGCGGGGAATTCGCTGCCCTGGCTTTTGTGGATGGTGACAGCATAGGCCGGCTCCAGTTCCCGCAGATACTCCGAAGTGTAGACGATGCGCCGTTCCTCGCTGCGCACCGTGACACTGCCGCCGCGCACATCCACCGACTCAATGACGCCCATATCCCCGTTGAACGCCCCTGCTCCGTCCTCACCGCCGTCAGGTCTCGTATAGGGAATGTCATAATTGTTCTTAATCTGCATGACTTTGTCGCCCACGCGCAGGATCTTATCCCGCACCTGAATCTGCGGCCGTCCGGGTCCCGGCGGGTTCAGGCGCTGCTGAAGCGCGGCATTCAGTGCAACAGTCCCAAGCGGTCCGATTTTGCTTGGGCAAAGCACCTGAATATCCTCAAAGGGATCGAACCCATAGCTCTGAGGCAACCGGCGGCAAACCAGATCACAGACCAGATCCGCGCAGGCCTCGCCGTCGGATTCCAGCATGAAAAAGTCGCTGTCCAAGCCGCCCTTTTGAGGCGGTTGCCCTGTCACAATGCGATGCGCATTGGAAACGATCATGCTCTCCGCAGCCTGACGAAAAATTTCCGTAAGGCGCACGGTCGGCACAATGCCGGAGGCAATGATGTTTCCCAACACATTGCCGGCCCCCACACTGGGGAGCTGGTCTTCGTCTCCCACCATAATGATCTTGCACGCCGGTTTGAGTGCCAAAAGGAGACTTTCAAACAGCATGTCATCCACCATGCTCATCTCATCGATCACAACCACGTCGCACTTGAGCAAGTTCTTCTCATTGTGAATAAACCGGACGATTTCCCCGCCTGACCGATCCACCTCCAGCAAACGGTGAATGGTTTTTGCCTTGCGGCCGGTCAGTTCCGAAAGTCGTTTCGCCGCACGGCCCGTTGGAGCAGCCAGCGCGACCCGGTCTCCGCATTGTTCAAAAGCGGCCAGCATGGCATTGACCGCAGTGGTTTTACCTGTACCGGGACCGCCGGTGAGCACCAGCGCATTGCTGCGCAGCGCCGCCGAAATCGCCTCCCTCTGAAGAGGCGCATAGCGAATCCCCTGAAGCTGTTCAATACGGTCGATCAGCTTGTCTCCCTGCTCTTCACCGGGTGCGGACAAGCTCATCAGCATACGGAGATGCGCCGCGATGTTCCGTTCGGCCCGCAGATAATCCGGAAGGTACACCGCACGCATTTTTTCGGTCTCAACACAGCTGAGATCGCCGTATTCCATCATATTTTCCAGCACAGAGGTGACCGTCTCCGGCTCCACACGCAAAAAGGAAGAAACCGCCGCACACAGCTTGTCATCCGGAAGGCATGCATGACCGTTCTGCAAATTGTGCCGAAGGACGTACTGCAACCCGGCGCGGACCCGCTCCTGCGAATTGTATTCAAAACTCATATTCTGCGCAATGGCATCTGCCACGGAGAAATCCTGATAAGCGGGATAGGCGCACAGCACATACGGGTCCCGCGCGATCACATCCACGGTGTCCGGCCCGTAGTGGCGGTACATCGCCACGACCGTGGCAGTGGAAAGGTTGTACTTGGCCAGGCAGTTGATGGCCTCCCGCACGCCATACAGGCGTTTAAATTCATTGGAAATCGCTCTTGCCTTCTCTTCGCTGATTCCCTTCACCGCAGTCAGGCTCATGGGCTGGCTGGCGATCACTTCCAGTGTATCCTCGCCAAACAGATCCACAATGCGGCCTGCCATTGCCTTGCCGATGTAGGGCAGCACGCCACTGGCCAGGTAGCGCCGAATGGCCGCCGCCGTCTCCGGAAGGCTGACCTCATAGGCCTCCACCCGCAGCTGCTCGCCAAAACTGGGATGCGTTACAAAGCGCCCATGAAGGACCACTTCTTCCCCTTCGGCTACATCTTCCATTTCGCCCACTGCCGTAAACAAAATTCCGTCGCTGGCAAATTCCAGCACAGTGTATCCTGTTTCCTCACTTCGGTAAACAATATTTTCCACTGTGCCGGTCAGCGTTTCCAGCTCCTGCTCCAACCTTGGTTCTCCTCTCCGGCGTCAGTCTGTGCGCTTTGTCGGGAAAACCGCCAGCTGGCTGCATACGGCATCTCCCACTGTATCGGGAGAGGCAAACACCACTCCCTTCAGGCCCGGCTCCAGACGCGCCACATCCAGTTCCTTTTCGCATAATACGATCACGCCGCTTTCCGGCAGGCGTGCCCGCACATGCAAAACATTGTTCCACATCTCTTCGGTGGAACCCACTGCCAGCAGCACCACCGCGTTTTTCAGTTTCCCTCTCCGAAACAGCGCGCTGGCGGCCAATTCCAGCAAATAATAAACTCCCAGTGCCGCGAACATCGTCACAACAATCAGAAAAAGCCCGCTTCGCATTTTCCGCACCACCTTTTTATGGTTTACCCCACCATATGAAAAAGCGGCGGAATGTGTGCAAACGCGATCTCACCGGTCCCGATTTGCCTGTTTTTCCAGATAATCGTGCAGTTCGCCCCGAGCTTCCAGACAGCGCATGTCCGCAATCATCTCATCATAAAAGTCCCGCATCTGCTTCAGCGTTACGTCGAACCGCAGCTCTTCGTTCTCAAAAAACGCACGGTTGCTCTGCCGGTATTTGTCCATGCGCGCCTGCTGGCCGTCCGATGTAGCCGGCTGTACAAAAATGCTGGTGGCACGCCGGATGTCCGGCCCCTGTTCATGAATCCGCTTCGCATGTGGCCAATAACGAAGCCACATGGACCAGTCCTCGTGCGCATCCAAAGATTCTTCCAATCCGCCGTATTGTTCAAACAGCTTTTTGCGGAACAGCACCGTTTGGATGGGGATACAGTTCATCTGGCACATACGGAACAGCGTGATATGATCGAATGTCATATTCTGCAGGCGCGTCTCCGCCTGCTCCAATGTACCGAACAGCGCCATGGAACTGCCCAATACCATATCGGCCTGCGGATGCCGGGCAAGTTCCGTCATCAGCAGCTCAATGTGGTCCGGATAAAAATAATCGTCATCATCCAGGAAATTCAAATACTCTCCCCTGGCCATGGCTGCGCCCCGGTTGCCGTTTGCAGCGCGGCCATGCCGTTTTCCGTCATTGCAATAGACAATGTTCAAATCGGAAAACTCCTGTTCCAGCATTTCGCGGGAAACCGGTTCGCCGTCTTCCGCCACTACGATCTCCAGCGATTCCCAGGTTTGATTGCGAAGAGAGCAAAGCGCGCCCCGCAGAACCTCCGGTCGGGCGCAGGTACGCACGATCACGGACACCAGGGGCTTTTCATCACCCGGCCACGGGTCCAGAACGTGCAAGCCCCGGTCCGGCGAAAAGCCGCCGTCGAACCGTGCCATCTTTGCCGCAAATGCATCTCGATTTTGAAAACGCCAAAACCAGAACGGCCACAGGCGAAGAAAATGGCGAAGATAATTTTTCAGGAAGACTCTGCGAACGCCGTCAAAATGCACGGGATGCATCAGCGCATTCAGATACATTTTATGCCCGTTCCAAATATCCCGCACGCTGCCGTACTTATAGCGCAACAGCAAATTGCCATAAAAACTTCCCGCATATTCCGAAAGTTTCGGGCCGCCGTTCTCATAACAATAATGCGTCACCTTTGCCCGTGGCACATAAAACAAACGCCAGCCGGAGGCGCGCAAACGCCAGGAAAGATCCACATCTTCACAATACATAAAAATATGTTCATCAAACCCGCGGACCTGCTCCAGCGCAGTGCGGCGCACGCAAAAAACCGCGCCGCTGGCCCAGGGGGTCTCCAAAGAGACCGGATCGATGTGATGCCCCGTTTCGCAGGGGATCTGGCGGCACTCAAAACCGCCCGCCTCCGGATGCTGCTGCGCCGCCTCATCCAGTGCGCGAAACACACCGGCATCCACCCGCGTATCCACATTCAAGAAGAATACAAAAGGAGCCCCGCCTTTGTTCGCCCCCCGATTGCACGCAGCGCCAAACCCCAGATTGCCGCCGTTTTGCAGCACCGTAAAGCCGCCAAAACCGCCTTTTTCCTGCTCGGCCTGCAGCAGCGGCAACGTGCCGTCCTGCGAGCCATTGTCCGCCACCAGCACGTGAAGCTGCGCCAGGTCATAGTCCACGCTCCGCAAAGCCTCCATACACCCCGGGATCCAACGCTCGCTGTTGTAGCTGACCAGAACGATATCGTAACGCATAAAGCGGCCCCTTTCCGTTTCAAATCACAAGTAGTATACCACAAACCTTGCCTGAGGAAAAGAAAAAGGCAGTCTCTCACGAGACCGCCTTTCTTTTATTTATTGGCGTACTGCAGCTTTCAATGCATCCACCCGGTCGGTATTTTCCCACTTTACGCCCAGATCTTCGCGTCCCATGTGACCATAGGCCGCCAGATTGCGATAAATGGGACGGCGCAAATCCAGCTGTTCAATGATGGCAGCCGGGCGAAGGTCAAACACCTTTTCTACCGCCTGCTCAATGGCTGTTTCGTCCACCGTTCCGGTTCCAAACGTATCCACACGGATGCTGACCGGCTCCGCTACGCCAATGGCGTAAGCCAGCTGCACCTCACACCGACTGGCAAAGCCTGCCGCCACAATGTTTTTGGCCACCCAACGGGCCGCATATGCGGCCGAGCGGTCCACCTTTGTGGGATCTTTGCCGGAGAAGGCGCCGCCGCCATGGCGGCCCATCCCGCCGTATGTATCCACGATTATTTTGCGGCCGGTCAGGCCGGTATCACCCTGCGGGCCACCCACAACAAAGCGTCCGGTAGGGTTGATGAAAAACTTGGTTTCCGCGTCCACCAGTTCCGGCGGAAGGATCGGCAGAATGACCTCGCGCTTGATATCTTCGCGCAGCTGCTCCATCTCCACTTCCGGCGCGTGCTGGCTGGAAATGACCACCGTATCAATATGAATCGGCGTCTCGCCGTCATACTCCACTGTCACCTGGCTCTTGCCGTCCGGACGCAGATAATCCAGCGTGCCGTCCTTGCGGACCTGGGTCAGCCGGCGCGCCAGCTTGTGGGCCAGCGAAATCGGCAGCGGCATCAGTTCGGGCGTCTCGGTGCAGGCATAGCCGAACATCATCCCCTGGTCGCCTGCACCGCCGGGATTCACGCCCATGGCAATATCCGGAGACTGCTCGTCCACGTTGGCAATGACCGCGCATGTGTCCGCGTCAAATCCGTATTTTGCGCGGGTATAGCCGATATCGCGCACCACGTCGCGAACAATTTTCTGAAAGTCCACGTAACAGTTGGTCGTGATCTCGCCCATGATATGCACCATTCCGGTGGACGCAGCGGTCTCGCAGGCCACACGGCCGGCGGGGTCCTCAGCGAGGATCGCATCCAGAATCGCATCGGAAATCTGATCGCAGATTTTATCGGGATGGCCTTCTGTAACGGATTCAGACGTAAAAAGTTTTTTCTGAGACATTCTTGTGTTCCTTTCTGTTTGTAAAGAGCGCCGAAAAAGAAGAGCCCGGCAAACACCGGGCTCTGACAGCTTATCTTTCGGTGTTACCCGCAGGATTTGGCACCTTACCCAAAGGCAGGTTGTCGGACTTCACAGGGCCTGTTCCCTCCGTCGCTCTTGATAAGAAAATATTCAATTGCACAAGACAGTATAATCGGCCAAGCCGCCTTTGTCAAGACTTTTCTTGAAACACCACACGGCTCACCGCTTTATAGACCACATAAGTGACCAGGCTGTTGATACCCGCTTTGGCCAGATTGAACGGAATAATAGCCGGCAGCAGCATCTGCACCACAGCGCCCACGGTAGAGCCCATAAACAGCGGCGTAAAGACCAAATTGCACAGGCACATGACTGCCGTCATGGCCAAAGAACCCAATACCAGCGCCACCACAGCACCTTTGCGGGTCCTGTGGCGCTGATAAATGCTTCCCGCCAGTACCACAAAAGTACCTGTTGCCAAAATGTGCATTACGATTCCGATAGGACCGCTGCTGGCGCTGACCGTCAACCCCTGAATGATGGCCGTTACCACCGTAAGGCCCAGGCCGGCCCACGGACCAAACAAAAAGGCGCCGATGAAAATGGGAATGTCCGCCGGGTCATACTCCAAAAAAGGAGCCGCAGGAATCAGGGGAAAATGGACGAACGCCACCAAAACGATGGCTACAGCCGCAAGCAGCGCCTGTGTGACAAGTTTGCGTGTGTTGCTGGAAATTGTTGTGGACATTATACGAACCTCCAAAAAATTTTTTGAGGCCCGTTTCGGGGAGCACGTAGGCGCCTGTACAAAAAACGCCCTTTCGCGAACTGCGAAAGGGCGAAACCATGCACTTGCACCGTTGTTTCTTTCATCCGGACTGCACCCCGGGCTTTTCACCCGAAAGTTTCACCGTCGGCTTCGGAATTTCACCGAATCAGCGTTTCCGCACTGGGAAACGGTCGCGGGCTGTACCGCCGGTGGGGAATTTCACCCCGCCCTGAAACAGACTATGTATTCAGTATAACACAGTTCTTTGAAAATGCAAGCTTTCTCCGCTTGGTGCGAAGGGCTTTTTGTGGTATACTGAAAAAAACGGACAAGAGGTATTTTCAATGGATAATACGATTGAACTTGAACTGCGCGATTTCCTTTTCGCAGGCGGAATTCTGTTTTTGTTCACTGCGGGGGCTTTCGCGGTACGGTTTCTGGCATTCCCCTTTTTCATTCGCCTTTCCCAAAAACTGAGCCGCCCCAACATTGAACTGATCCAGCGTTCCTTCCAAAAGCCGATCTTTTTTCTGATTCTTCTGCTCGGGGTTTATTTCTGCCTGACGCTTCTTCCCTTTGAGCTTTTGAAAAGCGGCGCCATTCCGGAGCTTCTGAAAAAACTTTGCACGGTGGGGTCGATTCTGCTTCTGACCTGGGGATTCTTTTCCAGCTGTCAGGTCGTGCCCCGGTTTATTCACGGTTTTGGCATGAAGTTTGATTTTGGGACCGGGAAAGCACTGGTGAATTTTATTACGCGCCTGTGCCAGGCCGTAGTGGTTCTCATTTCCGCCACCATGGTTCTGGGTGCGATCGGGTACGACATCAATGGCGTTCTGGCCGGACTTGGACTCGGTGGTCTGACCTTTGCTCTGGCCGGCCAGGATCTGGCGGGTAACTTTTTCGGCGGTCTTGTGATCGTGGCAGAACAGCCCATGGAAATTGGCGATTGGATCTCCACACCGGATGTGGAGGGAAGCGTCGAGGATATTACGCTTCGTTCCACCAAAATCCGCACGCTGGATGGTGCTCTCACGATTGTCCCCAACAGCAAGCTGACCAGTACCCCGATCACAAACTGGACGCGGATGAACATGCGCCTGTGCCAGTTTAAGCTGGGGCTTTTGTATTCCACTCCCAAAGAGGTTCTGACCGTTGTCATGGAGGACATCCGGACGCTGCTGAAAGAAAACCCTGCGGTCAATGAAGATACCGTACAGGTTCGCCTTTTGGATTTCGCCCCCAGCTCCATTGACATCACCGTCATTTATTACACCAAATGCACTGCCATCAAGGACTACCGCGCAGCCAAAGAAGAAATCAATCTCCAAATCATGGGGATTTTGGAACAGCGCGGCGCGCAGCTTGCTTATCCGTCACAAAGCATCTATTTCTCCACGCCTCTCAAAAACAATTAAGAAAAAGGCTCCGCTTAAGCGGAGCCTTTTTTCTGTGGTCGGGTGAATTATACTATCAAGTGCAACACTTTAGGGAAATAAAAAGGAGTTCATACAGCCCCCTGTGGTAGAATGAAG
>NZ_JBBMFA010000022.1:0-25236 GCF_040096265.1 Ruthenibacterium intestinale | reverse complement strand
CTTCATTCTACCACAGGGGGCTGTATGAACTCCTTTTTATTTCCCTAAAGTGTTGCACTTGATAGTATAATTCACCCAAACTGAAAAAAACGCCTGAGCATTCGCTCAGGCGTTTTTTGATTTTCAGTCCGCATCTTCGTCCAGTGCTTCCACCAGAAAACTCACCGGGCGGAAGCCGTCGTTGCAGGAGAGCATGGCCGAGCGAGGGTTTTTCATCCAGCCGTCGTAAAAGTTTTTTCCGCCGTGGCTCAGCGCCAGCACAAAGGGCGAGAGGGTGTCCCAGGCGCTCTGGCAAAAGCCCGCGGGCTTTTGCCAGCCGTTGGCGATGAAGACCTGCCCCTCTTCCATGTCGCATGCATGCGAGATCGGGTTTTCATATTGGGCCATCAGGTCTGTGTATTGCGTGATGCGCATCACGGTAATTCTGCATTTTTTCATATAATGATGCCCTCGCAGTGATCGATTTCGTGCTGGATGATCTGCGCGGTCCAGCCGGTGAACGTTTTCTGCCGCTCCTGGAAGGCTTCGTTCTGCCAGCGAACCTTGATGGACTTCCACCGCTTGGCGGGCCGAACGCCGCTGAGAGAAAGACAGCCTTCCTGTGCTTCATAAGGCCCGGAACGTTTGAGAATCTCCGGGTTGAACATAAGCAGGTAGGTGCCGTCGTTGTCGAAGGCAATGATGCGCTTGTTCACACCAATCATATTGGCTGCCATGCCGACACAGCCGTCCTGATGATGTTCCAGTGTTTCCAGTAAGTCGGCGGCAACGGAAAGATCATCCGGTGTGGCAGGTTCCGCTTTCTGCGCCAAAAATGCTTCGTCTTTGCAGATTTCTCGAATCATAACAGGTTCTCCTTGTGTTGTTGAATCGCCGCGGCGATGAGAGAGGCGGCAATGCGGGACCCCGCTTCGCTGGGATGAACGCCGTCTGCGGCGTAAAGAGGTTCAACGTCCGCCAGTTCGTAAAAAGACCGGCCGACATCGGCGATGAGGGTGTGCTGCTGCTCAGCTGCTCTGCCATAAGCCGCCGAGAGTCCTCGGGCCATTTCCGCATAATCCCAGCCTTTGGCCGCCAGTTTGGCACAGCCCTTCCGGTAGGCCCAGGTCGCGTAGAGAAGGGGAACTGCCCCGCTGCGCCGGATCTGCCCGCACAGCTGCTCTACGCTGGAAAAGAATTTTTCAGGGCAAGTCAGAGGACCGTGGCTCATCTCCTGAAGCACCACATAGTCCCAGCATTTGCTGCACAGCACCGCCTGGGTCCGGGCGCCCAATCGGGTGCGGGGATTCAGCTGTTCCGCCAGCCGCGCTCCGCCCCGGGCATGCACGGTCACTTCCGCGCCGGTCAAAGAGGCCAGCATCCGGGGCATGTTGTTGGCAGTCGTAAGGCTGTTGCCAAGCATCAGAATGCGCATGGCGGTCCTCCTCTCCGGTGTTTATCTATCTAGTTCCCGCTCGATCAGTTCATTCGCAATGGTAAATGCTTGGATGCGGCGTTTGGCCAGCGTGATCTGAGACTTATACCGGGCGGGTTCGTTCTTGCTTTCCAGCGTCTGGACCACCTCCCGCAATTTGTGCAGCGTGGAGTCGATCTGGTGTTTGGCCTCGGTCAGTTCTTCCTGCGTATACAAAATAGGAAACTCCTTTCGAAAAAACGGTCGCCTCAAGCCGCGGCTCACCGGCATTATAACACAGCGGGGCCGGGAAAGGCACGCTTATTTCAGAAGTTCTTTTTTCAGGTCATCCAGATACAGCCGCTGCTGGTGCTTCAAATAAGCGGGAACCAGGGGGCGCATCCACCAGTGTTTGGCCCTGATGCATTCGGTGCAGTGCAGGCGCGTGCCGTCTGCCGCTGCCTCAAAGACACCCTCCCATGAGCCGGTCATGTTCTCGTTTTCCATGGTGAAGGCCCAGACCCGGAGCGGCTCCCGAACAGTCACCGCAAAGCGGGTGACGTGACCGCTTTTGTCATGCTCGGCAAAGTGGCACTCGTCCAAAATTTCCACTTTTACAAGATCGCTTCGCCAGGCGGTGCGGGAAAGATCGGTTACCGTGCGCCACACCTGTTCCACCGGGCAGGCAAAGAAAACCGTCGCTTTGGAAAGGGCCATATTCACTGCTCCTTTGGCTTTTTAGTCAGTTTCAGGCAAATGTCCCGGCGGTCTGCCGCCTTTTGAAGCAGGTCGGATGCAGCAAGCGCTCGTTCTTTTGCGGACTGCTGCGCCAGTTCCGGACGGCGGCCCAGCTCCGCCATGACGTTTCGCACTTCCACCAGGGGGAGAAGATAGACCGCAGTCAAAAAGAGTGTTTTGTGCCGTCCGTCGTTGTAACAGGCGAGAAGTTCCTCCAAAATAAAACGCTTTTCCTGCAGCTGGGCAAGGTGTGCGTCCAGCCCCTGTTCACGAACCGAGGCGACGTCCTGTTTTCGGGTTCGGTGGGGCACAAAGGAATCTCCGTCATCAAAGTGCTGGTAACGGGAACAGGGGTATTGGGGGCACTCCCAGCAAAAGGAGAAGCCGCCGTGTTCCAGAGAGCATCGGGCAATGGCACAGCTCTGGTTGCCTGCCCCGCCGCCGCAGCCGGGACAGTGGCCGCCCACATTCATACTGCACAGAATGCAGTTCAGTCCGCACAGGGAAAAACGAAGTTCTTCTCGTGTAAAACCCTTCATAAAACGCTCCTTACTGGATGGCGGATCACGGTTTTCAGCCGTTCCGGCTTACAGCGGCGCACATCGCTCAAATAAATTTCATGGTGGAACCGTCCTTCCCCGAAGTCGGCCGTATAACCCTGTGCCTGGGCGTATGCATCCATGGCAGACACCGTGGCAAGCTCATCGTCGTAAGGGCCGATGTGCATGCACTGAACGCACATCCCTTCTTCCCAGACGAAAAACTCCACCGGGGAAAAATCCTGTTTCTTCTTTTCCGTGGCTTGGCGCACAGCCCAGTCAAAGGCTTCTTTTGTGACGAATTCCGGAAGGCGGATGAGGGAGATCCAATGGAATGCCTCTTTGCGGGCATAATCCACACCGTGAACGCCTTCCTGCCACCAAAGGCCTTCCAGCGGCGGCACCACATAATCAAAATAACCGTCCAGCTTGTGGCTGCCCAGTTTGCTCATTTTAATGGTGAAGGCCACGGCGTACAGAAGCCCGATGGCCTGTTTGTAGGCGCCGCCTTCTTCGTTGGGGTCGCCCTGGCCGCGTACCGCCAGAAAATGCATGGCGGGAACCCGGACGATGCCCGGCGTTTTGGGCGGCAGGTAAAATTCCCGATACTCTTTCTTGTAATCAAAGGGCATGGCTACTTCCTCGCTTTCTTTTGGGGTGTGCTTCGCAGCGCTTCACAGGTAATGCGAACCAGCTCTGTCATCAATTCCCGGTCTTCCACGTCTTCTACCAGAAAGGAGTCTCTGGCCCCCTCGTAAGCCGGGGCTCTGGGAAGGTCGGGGAACGCCGCTTCGCCCTGCGGGGTGATCTTTACAAAAAACTGGTCATCGCAGATGACGGCGAAAAACACGCCGTCGCAGTAAAGGCCGTATTCACCGAACATTTTCCGGCTGCGGATCATGCCGGCCGCCCGCAGCTGTTCGGCCACATAGTCCACAAAATCCTGATGGGATGCCATACTCATTCCCTCCCTGTATAGCGGTCGGCCAGCGTTTGGGCCAAAGCTCCCAGCCGAGCACGCAGTTCCGCCGGCTCCAGCAATTCCGCACTCTCCCCAAAAGTCAAAACCCAGCTGAGCACACTGTCCGCGTCGGGAAATCCGCCGGTGAATCGCAGCCGGCCGTCCGCTGCCCGGGTAAAGCTGTCCGCACCGTACTCTTCCACCAGCCGCCAGCGGCAAGCAGGGTCGAAGAGAACAGTGACCTGATACTTGACCGGGAAAACCCGTTCCGGGTTCAGGTCGGGCACAGGTGCGGGGCGCAGGGAGAACACCTCTCCGGCACAAAGCTCCGTCATCCGGTTGAGCTTGAACAGACGAAAATCCTGCCGGGTCTGGCACCAGCCCCAGACATACCAGGTGGACCAGTGGAAAATCAAGTAGTAGGGCTCGACGGTCCGCACCGATTCTTCCCTGGGGGAAAAGTAGGAAAAGCGGATGGTACAATGCTGCTCGATAGCGTTTTGGATTAGCTCAATTTTCGGTGAAAGGCTGGTTTTGTACCAGGAAGAGAGATCGATGAGCATGTGGGCGCCGCCGGCCACCAGTCCGCCGTTTCCTGCAGACAGTTTTTCCATCAGCTGGGCATAGCGGCGGGTGCCGCTGACGCTGTCCAGACTTCGCAGGCCCGCCAGAATGGCCTGCATCTCCGGAGCGGTGAGAAGTGTGCGGTCGACCCGGTATCCCTCCATAATGGAAATGCCGCCGCCCGTACCCTGCGAGGTGGAGATGGGAATCCCGGCCCGGCACAGAGATTCAATGTCCCGCTGAATGGTTCGCCGGGAAACCTCAAACTGCTCTGCCAGTTCCGGGGCAGTGACCCGTTCTTTCTGAAGCAAAAGAGAGAGAATGCCGATCAACCGATCCAGTTTCATGCCGTTCCACCGCCCTTCGCGTCTTCATTTGCATTATAGCACAGAAACCGGACAACAGTCTGTCATGTTTCTCCGGGTTGTGTTTTGAAAGAGCGTTGGATACAATAAGAACAAAGGAGGACGGTTATGGGAAAAGTAGTTTTGTATCTCGCCGTCAGTGTAGACGGATATATTGCAGACGACCAGGGCGGCGTGGACTGGCTGAGAGGCGACGGCAGTGAGCCGGCCGCACCCGGCAGTTATCCTTCTTTTTACGAAACGGTAGATACCATTGTCATGGGCCGGGCCACATACCATCAAATTGTCACAGAGCTTGCCCCGGGCAACTGGCCTTACCCGGGCCGCCCTTGCTATGTGGTGACTCACCGGCGGGAACAAGAGCGGGACGGAATCCGCATGTGGAATGGAGAGCCAGCCGCACTGGTGGATAAACTGAAGACTGAGCGGGAAGGAACGATCTGGATTTGCGGCGGCGCGTCTGTGGCCGGGCAGCTTTTGAAAGAGGGGCGCATTGACCGGCTCTGGCTTTCAGTGATCCCCACCGTGCTGGGCAAAGGCGTGCGGCTTTTTCCGGAATTGCCGCAGGCGTGTCCGCTGGCACTGGTGGCGACCAGCCACTCCAACGGGATTGTAGAGCTGGTGTACGAAAAAAGGTAACGCAGTCTTTTGCTGCGCAAGCATCGGCAATGAACAACGTGCATCCAGAGTGAGAATGTGTCGGAAACGATTTGGCCTTCCTTCGAGAGAAACAAAAATGCGGAGTACCCCATGGGCGGGGTACTCCGCATTTTTGCCGAAAAAATCATGACTCGATCTCGTAGGGCCAGGTGTTGATGCCGCCGAATTCGTAGATGCTGGTGTAGCCCAGTTCTGCCAGCGCGGCGGATGCCGTCTTGCTGCGGTTTCCGCTTCGGCAGTAGACCAGAACAGTGGAATCCTTTTCGGGAATCACTTGGGCGGCAGTATCTTCTTCAATGGTGCCAACCGGAAGAAGAACTGCTCCGGGGATGTGGCCGCTGTCGTATTCGTCCTGCTCCCGTACATCCAGGACAATGACCTCCTGCGTATCCATCATCTCCTTGGCCTCTTCCTGTGTGATCTGCTGATAGGAACTGCCGGCTCCGCTTCCACTGCAGCCGACAAGCAGCAAGAACAAGATTGCAAACGGTAAAATTCGTTTCATTGGGTACCTCCATACCTGCATTTTTGCAAAGTGCGTCTGCCGCGTTATTTTCCGCTGTCCGCGTGCACGCATTTTTCAATAATATCCGCCAGGATTTCCGGGTCATCGGCGCAGCCCTGCCGCAGCCACTCTTTGACAATGGCAATAATCCCTTCTATATAATAGGCGATATAATACGGGCGATGCGCCGCTGGGATTTGAAAGCGTTCCAGAATCGGACCCAAAATGTGCTTTTTCAAATCACCATATCGCGCATCTGCCTGCATATTGGTGGGGTTTCGAAACGCCGCGCGGTAAATTTTTTTGTTGTCCCGAATAAAGCGAAGGTATGGAAGCAGGTATTCACGGGAAACCAGAACGAGATCTTTCAGTTCCCGGTGTCCCATGCCGCCGAGAACCGCCTCTTCTGTCTGAGGAAAATAAGACAGAAAGCGTTCGTTGATCATCGCCACGGTCTCCTCCAGCAGGTCGGAGATGGTTTCGTAGTGCAGGTAAAAGGTAGAACGGTTCACCCCGGCTGTTTCGCAAATTTCTTTCACCGTGATGTATTCCAGTTCTTTCTTTTCCAGCAGTGTAATCAGTGCTTCGTCCATGCGCAGGGCGGTATTGAAGTATTTGCTCTGCGATTTATTCATCTGCGGCCTGCCTTCCTTTCTTATTCGGCTGATTCGCTGATCTCTCGGGCCAGCTGGACAATTTCAAAAGCGTACTTTTCCTTGCCGGCAAGAAGAAGTTTTTTGTAAATCGGGTAATTCATACCTACGCCGACGAATCCCAGAATCCCCAAAACAATCCCGATGCCTGTCATAACGACGCTGCCACTTCCCACTACCCGCATGGAAAGGCACATTCCAAGGCCCAGAATCAGGGTCATCCCAACACCGAAGGTGTAGGCGAAGATGTTGGCTTGACTTTTAGCCTTTCGGTCCAGCTTTTTCAGCGCGACAACTTTGGAAGTATCTTTAGGGGCGTATTCATTGGCAATGGCTTCTGCGTAAATTTTATCAGTATTCATAATATTCTCTCCTCTGTATGATCTTTTGCTGCAGCTGATAATTTGATCATAGAGGTTTTTCATTCAAAACGGAACAACATCTTTGCAATGTTGTGATGATTTCAGGAATTCTGCGCCTGCTGCGCCAGAAAGGCTTCAATGGCAGCCACCGTCTGCTCCTGCTGTTCCCGGGCGGAAATGGTGGCTGGCAGATCCCCTTTCTGCGGTCCGTAATTTCCGAACTGAGCATGATTGCCGCCTTCGATTTCCACAATGTTTTCCGTATAGTCAATGTGGTCTTCCACGCTTTGGTTGAGAGAACCGTAAATGGTCAAAGTCGTTTCATCCGGATAATCTCCGTAGATATAAGCGCCCATCAAAATCAGACCATCCACCTGGTCAGGATGCTCTGATGCAAACTTGGACGCCATGGCACCGCCCATGGAGTGCCCGGCAATGTACCAGTGACGAATTTCGGGAAATTGAGGGATGATCTCTTCCGCGGCATTGGCGTCAAAAATCGCCATGTGAAAGGGCATGTGCACTAAAATGCAGGTAACTCCGGTCTGGCGGATCTGATCCAGCAGCGGCAGATAAGCCTCCGCTTCCACCTTGGCTCCGGGATAAAAAAGAATGGCAGTGTCTGCAGGGCAGGAGGGGGAGAGGACCGTCAACCGGTCCTGTACAGTGATGCCGTTGTCCTGCGCCATCACTTCCAGTGCCACATCTTCTGCAGGATAGTAATCGGATACGTACCAGAAAAATCCACCTGCGCAGACAACCAGCGCCAGCAGTACGATCCCGGCAGCCAGCTTTTGCGGTGAGTCCGCTGTTCTTTTTTCATTTGCGCATCCCCTTTGCCTGCTCCACAACCTGTTGGTAAGGCCCGATGATGTACTGATTCATCTGCCCTTTCATTTTTTTCTGTACCGACGGGATAGAAATCAGTGCACCGACCAGTTTCATCTGCAGAATGCGCTTTTTCTGTTTGTAGGGGAAATCATAAATGCCGTGTTCCTTGTAGAATTTGTGATCCGCTTTCATCATACCCTGCATGACGTAGATGAGGTCCCGGAAGATTTTCATGCCGCCCACTCCGTAAAAATTGGCCGGGCGGGACAGTTTCTTCTCCAGGGCAAACGCCAGAAAATCGGCCAGAGTCCGGAGCTCGGCCGCGGTGTTGCCTTCGTCCGTGGCCACACCGCACAGATAGTTGCCGCCCACTTCGCTGCGTCCCTCCACAATCATCCGCAGGTTGCTCTCATACGCGTAATCTCCGCTGATCAGATAGGCGATCGGGGTGCCGTGGGTGACGGTGCGGTGTCCGTTGCAGAACTGCCGGTCATCATAGCATTTAAAACTGGAGTGAGTGTAGTGGCCGGAGATGGTGAAGGCATAGACAAAGGCGTCTGCCGTTTGAATCGTATTGCGCAGAAATTCATCAAATCCGTCCTTGTAAACGCATTTTCCCGTGATGGCGCAGCCGAAACACCCAAGGCAGCCGCCTGCAAAGGGAAACTCCCGCAAATTCACCACCCGGCTTTCAAAAGGCAGGGCCGCGCGAAAATCGGTGATCATATTGCGAAGCGTTTCGTCTTCGGGAGCGCAGTTGGTAACAATGACCACATCCTTGTCGCTGCTTTTGGAGGAAACGGGCAGCACCGGCTGGTAAACCGGTTTCTCCCGTCGCGGTGCGCGGGGCGGCGGCGTGACAAACAGGCCGTGTTCGCAGGAGAACAGCAGTTGATCGAAAAAGTTTCGCGCCTCTCGCTGCCCCTGTTCAGTCAGAAGGTCATCCATATCGGCAGAAAGCCCCCGCACCACCTTCATTCCAAGATCGAAGCAGTTTTCCTCTATATAGCGGTGGGCTGTCACGTCGTAGAAATGCTTTGAAGTGGTGATCTGAGAGGCAAATTTGCCCGAGAGGTCCACGCCGTCGGCCTTGATGAGTTCAATGAGACGGTGAAGCTGATAAGGGGCGATGAACGTATAAACCGGATAGCAGAACAGCAGAAGATCAGCCTGTTCCAGTTCTGCACGCAGAGGAGAAAAGTCCTTTTCATAATTCCGGATGCGTTGTCCTGCCGGAACGACCGTGAAATGATGTTCCGGGTGCAAGGCCTGCAAATACAGGGCGGTATGGACCGTTGTCGAATTCTGTCCCTTGGGGCTGGCGTTCAAAACAAGAATTTTCATGGCTGTTCCTCCAATTCGCGCAGAAGGCGGCTGTACCAATTGATTTCAAACTCGGCTGCAGCAATGCCGTATTGAATCGTATAACCCTGAAAGCGAAGCACCTGCGGCCAATCGGTCCCCGGCGGAAGTTCCCGGCGGTTCAGATATTGAAACTGCTCCCGGATAGCGCAAAGAATCTGGCAGGTTCCCTTCATTTGCCGGATGTAGTCCCGGATTGCCGCAAGGCGTTCTTCCGGCCGGGCAAGTCCGGCGAAAAACAGCCGGGCCAACTCCATATTCTTCACTTTTTCCGCTTGCATGGGCTGGGATACCCAGCCGGAAAAGGCGCTGCGCCCGGCATCTGTGATGAAAAATTTCTTTTTGCGGCGCTTGCCCGTCAGAATTTCGCTGGCCGTCACCTTCCCTTCTTTCTCCAGCTTGGAAAGTGCCGTCTGAACACTGCCCGCGCTGTGAGAACAGATTAAAGCCAGATTTTTTTTGATGAACTGCTGCAGTTCATATCCTGTCATGGGAGAGAGGATCAGCAGCCCCAAAAGCAGATATTCCATAATGTCCTCCAATATATCGAATAGATATATTATAGACAGTGATCCCTCTGCCGTCAACCGGCAACATGCAAAACCCGCAATTGAGGTGCTCGGCACCAAAATTGCGGGTCTGCCATTTCTTCAGCGCTCTCTTCCCTGCGGGACATCAGGTCCCGTCTTTATAGAATAGAAGGGAGTACGCCGAGATTTATTGCTTTTTTTCCACCGGAATCCAAACTTCACAGTAGTACTCCTGGTCCTGCGTGCCTTGCTCGAACTTGCTGGCATCGCTGTACATCTCCACGTTGATGCCGGCAGCAATCTTGTAGTCGGGGTTCGCGGGCAGCCACTGGGAGAAAATCTGCTGGTTCAGCCCCTGCAGCGCCTGGGGCATTCGGCCGGTGCAGGGGAACACCGCCCAGGTGTGAGCAGGAATGGTGCGGGTGGTAAATCCTTGGGGAACTTCCTTTGCAGGATCGTAGTTGTCGGCGATGAGGTACTCGAACTCGTTGCCGCCCATGCGCTCGTCCAGGTTGATGCCGTACATGCCGCACACTGTATGACCGCCGTCTGCGGCAAAATGTTCGGCCCAGAACCGGGGCACTGCCACCGCGCCGTCCTCATACTTAAATGTTTTTGCACGACAGAGCACTGTAAACGCTTCTTTTTTCATGATTTTGCAATCCATGTTTTGACCACCTTCCAATGTCACTTTGATTCGAAGCGGAGCAAAAGAACGAACCGCGCCTCCGCTTTTTCGCAGTGCGGCAGGTGTGAGCCCATGGAAGCGGGTAAACGCCCTGGTAAAGCTGTCCGGAGAATCGTAGCCAAATTCCAGCGCGATGTCGATGATCTTCCGGTCCGTCGTGAGGACCTCCAGCCCGGCGACGGAAAGCCGGCGCTGTCGGATATAGTCGCCCACTGTCATACCGCACAGCATAGCGAACCCTTTTTGAAAATAAAAGGGAGACAAGGCCGCCTGCCGTGCAATATCCTGAATGGTCAGCTCCTCCCGGAGATGTTGTTCGATATACTGGATCGCCTGATGAATGCTTGCTACCCAATCCATTGTTCACACCGTCCTTCTGAATTCAGCATATCGCAAAGCAGCCGCCGCTGCCCGATTTTTCGTGCGCATGTTTGTCTGACGCACAAAATTCTGTGGCCAAAACTGTCATCAAACCCGCCTCGCGGATTTTCTATATGGGTGATTATTGCATCTGGACTGACGGCGGCAGCTCAAATATCCTCTTCCAGAAACGCCGAATGCACTGGATCGAAAGCGGCAACTTCGTGTCCTGACGGTTGCACAGAGATCACTTTCTGCACGGACTGAAGAAATCTTCCTGCTGCCTTGGAGGAAATCTGATATTTCTTCCAAGCAATATAGCATGGCGATTCTAAGATGGGAGAAAATGGACGGAAACGCAGGTTGGTTCCATCCGTGTGGATTAGCTTATCAAAGCACAGGGCGTAGCCCAGCCCCTCGTCCACAAGGAGAGAGGCATTAAACACCAGATTGTAGGTTGCCACAACATTTAATTCCGAGCGTGCTCTCCGCATCCACTGGGCCAGACGGTGGTCCTCCCCCTTCTGATGGGAGATGATAAGCGGCAATTCCCACAGATCTTCCGGACGGATAACTGCCTTCCGGGCCAGTGGGGCGTCCCGGCGCATCAGTACGCCCCAGGTGTCCACTACGGGCAGAGGAAGCCACTCGTATTTCTTTTTATCCGGTTTCCGGAACAGCAGACCGAAGTCGATTAACCCCTTATCCAGATATTCCAACACATACTCTGCGTTTCCACTGGAGATGTGGTAGTGAATATCTGGATATTGTTTTTGCAGATCCCTTGCAGCCTGAGCCAGCAAACGCACATTGTCGGTCTCTCCGGCACCGATCACAACATCGCCCACAATGGTTTCATCGGAATGGGTGATCTCATCCTCTGCCTTTTGTACTAGAGAGAGAATCTCCTCCGCTCGTTTGCGCAGAATCATGCCTTCTTCTGTGAGAACGACTTTTCTGGAACCTTTGGTGCCCCGGATCAAAAGCTGCTTTCCCAACTCTTCCTCCATCACTTTTAACTGAGTGGACAAAGCGGGCTGGGAGATGTGCAGGGATTCTGCCGCTGCAGAGATGTTCTGTTCCCGGGCCACGGTAAGAAAATAGCGCAGAGTACGCAATTCCAACAGCAATCACCTCTTTGAGCATAGTATATTGACTTTTTCTATAAGTGTCAATTATGGAATTGTATTGTATATAAGTATTTGTTTTGCATAGTGGTCGGATTTAAACTATAGACAGAGACAAGATGGAGCCAACATTCAGAAAAGAGGTCACGAATATGGAACAACAGATGTTGAAGGGAAAAGTTGCCGTCATCACCGGAGCCAGTTACGGTATGGGACGCACCATGGCGGAACTCTTCGCGGATGAGGGAGCTGCGGTGGTAATCACTGCCCGCCATGCTCAGCAGCTCGATAACGTGGTGGATGGAATCCGTGCAAGGGGCGGAAAAGCGGTAGGGGTCGTAGCAGATGTGTGCTCTACCGAGGACACCAAAAAGGTCTTTCAAACAGCGTTGCAGGAGTTCGGCGATGTGGATATTCTGATCAACAATGCCGGTATCGGAGAGCAGAAAATGATCGATGAAACCGATGATGAGTGAATGATGTATGTGATGAATACCAACTTGGGCGGACCCATGCGGTATATCCGGGAGGCACTGAAAATTTTCCTGCCCAAAAATGATGGTGTCATCATTAATATTTCCTCGGTGAATGGTACACGTCCCTTTTGCGGTGCTACCTACACCTCCACGAAGGGGGCGCTGAACACGCTCACCAAGAATGTGGCCATGCGGCTCATTGACACCAATATTCGTTGCAATGCCGTAGCACCCGGCTCCACCGTTACCCCGGCCCATCTGGCCAATAAGGCCGGAGAGCAGCCTGGCGGTGCGGAGATGCTGAAACATAGCGGCCATTTCGTCTACTTTCCTGGCCCGGAGTGCGACCCTATGGATCAAGCATATGCTTGCCTGTACTTGGCCAGCAAAATGGGAAAAGCCGTCCGTGGTCAGGTTATCCAGGTGTGCAATGGCGCCTTCCTGTAAAAGCTTATGAGACATCAGGAAGTACCGGCTGTGCAACCGACAGCGCAGTCCCTGCGTGACAATTTGAAAGACGCAGGATGTAATGCCAAATTTGCGGAGCACTTTCTAGCGTTGGAACGATCCGGTCAATATCGCGAGCAGCTGCAACTGTTGGCTGATCACCGGCGCAAACTTTTGGAATGCCTGCACAAAGAAGAGCGGCGAATCGACTGTTTGGATTATCTGGTCTATCAGATGGAAAAGCGCCACTCCCGGAAAGAATAAAATGGTTCTCTGAGGCCGGCGAGTGGGACTCCAAAATCAAGTGGTCTGCATGTAAGCAGATCCATAGATCAAAAGAGGCGGTGATACAATTGAGTAAAAAATCAATCCCCGTTCTGCTATGCTGTTTGATGGCCTTAGTGCTGTTCGCCTGTGGTAGCGAACAGCAGACGGCACCGCAGTCGCTCGGTATGTCTTCTGATGTGCAATCGGAACATGAAACGACCGCTCCGGAGAGTGAGTTGGATGCGCCGCCCGTGAAGGAAGCTCAAAATGAAACTTCACAGCTTCCGGGACAAGAGCCCGGAGATACGGAGGAGAATGCAGAGATGAAGATGAATGTGCACATTGGGGCGCATACCTTTACCGCAACCCTGGAGGACAACGCCGCTGTGGACGCGCTGGTGAAAATGATGGAGAGTGGCCCGTTGACACTCCAGATGAGCGAGTATGCCGGTTTTGAAAAGGTAGGGGAGCTGGGCGCCAATTTGCCTGCCAGCAATAGTCAGACTACCACCCAGGCGGGGGACATTGTGCTTTACCAAGGCAGTCAGATCGTTATTTTCTACGGCTCTAACTCCTGGAGTTACACCCGACTGGGAAAGATCGACGACCTCACCGGTTGGACGGATGCCCTGGGCAGTGGAGATGTATCGGTTACCTTCTCTTTAGGAGAGTGACCATATGGCCACAAAGGTGCATGCTAGGAGAATGCGCTTTTTAACTTCATTTTCAAGGGGATTCCACCCAATACCACTTGTTGACAAAAATTATCCAAGCTAGGAGGCAATTGAATATGTTGAAACCGGAAAAACTTCATCTTACCCAAGAGTGGGACAAGACCTTTCCCAAGAGTGATCGTGTGAATCACGAGAAGGTCACCTTTCTCAATCGCTATGGCATCACCCTGGCGGCGGATTTGTACAAGCCAAAGGACGCACAGGAAAGGTTGGCGGCTATTGCAGTCTGCGGCCCCTTCGGCGCTGTAAAAGAGCAGTGTTCGGGCCTCTATGCCCAAACTCTGGCAGAGAAAGGATTCCTGACCATAGCCTTCGATCCCTCTTTCACCGGCGAGAGCGGTGGGGCCCCCCGATACACGGCCTCTCCAGATATCAATACCGAGGATTTCCAGGCAGCGGTGGATTTTCTCTCCGTTCAGGGTAATGTGGATTCGGAGCGTATTGGTATCTTGGGAATCTGCGGTTGGGGTGGCTTGGCTCTAAACACAGCGGCCATCGATACACGGGTCAAAGCTACTGTGGTTTCCACCATGTACGATATGAGCCGCATCGCCGCTAAGGGTTACTTTGACGAATCCGACAGTGAGGAGGCCCGCCATCAGTCCCGTGAGGCTTACAGTGCTGCGCGGACGGCAATCTATCGCAGCGGCGAATATGGACGGGCGGGTGGCTGCTTAGCTCTGCCTGTGCCGGAAGATGTACCTTTCTTTGTGAAGGATTACAGTGAATATTACAAGGGCCGGGCTTATCACTCCCGCTCCCTGAATTCCAATGAAGGTTGGAATTCCATTGGTACGTTGTCTTTCTTGAACCAGTCCATTCTTCAGTATGCCAATGAAATCCGTTCGGCGGTGCTCATCCTTCACGGAGAGCGGGCACACTCCTGCTACATGGGTCGTGATGCCTATGCTCAAATGCTGGCAGGAAACCCGAATCCGGACAACAAGGAACTGATGATTATCCCCGGTGCCGTGCATACAGATCTGTATGATAATCTGGAAGTCATCCCCTTTGATAAGATTCAGAACTTCTTTCAGACCTACCTGAAGTGATTTCTGATAACTCATCTTACAAAGTGGAAGAACTTGCGTGCAGCTCCCTATGATGTGCGAAAAGTTGAGCCGTCTGAAGAGATGACATCCAAAGTGCTTGATACATTGGCTCCAGAATTTGGGGTAGTTCAAACTATGCGCAGCAGGACTCTGGCTGCAAAAGCGTTGTTCCGGAGGATGACTACAGAGCAAATGTACTTGCTGGATTATCTTGAGGAGCAGGAAGAGGCGGCGATTCATGGTGTCGCTGGAACGGGAAAAACAGTTTTGGCGATACAAAAAGCAAAGAATCTGGCCCAAACGGATCGTGTCCTGTTCCTATGTTTTAATCGTTTCTTGAAGACTCATCTCGAAGAAACCTGCCCCGATTCGACCAATATTTCGTTCTTTACTCTGGATGGCCTTGTCGGTGCCTTTACGGGTGCATTTACTCGATCACCTGATGAACGTACGGATACAATTTCGGAGTTTCTGATGGATTGGGATGAATATGAGTTGCCCTTCAAACATATTGTTGTTGATGAAGGACAGGATTTTGCGGATATACACCTGCAATTGCTGCATGATATTGCGCAGGCACATCATGGTAACTTCTATGTTTTTTATGATAGGAACCAGTTTGTACAGGGATTGCGATACCCAGAATGGCTTGATAAGATGGACTGCAGGCTGGTTTTATCAAGAAATTGCCGTAATACAAAAGAAATTGCCATTACATCCACACGGCCCATTGGAATTGATGAAAATCGAATTAGGATGAGGCGGGAAAGCGCGGTTGGCGGTACCATAAAACCAAATTTGTTCTTTGCTGAAGACAAGTCGATTCTCAAAGAATATCTTTGCAGACTTATCCGTAAGTATATTTCAGCTGGATTAGCTGGGACAGATATAGTTGTTTTGTCCATGAAGCCTGAGGGAAAGTCCATTCTTACAGAGGATGATTTCCGTCTATCCGGGGGTTATATGCTAACAAAGGATAAAAATAGTAATGGCATATTGTTCACAACCGTTCGCAAATTCAAAGGTCTTGAGGCAATGGCAGTCATATGCATTGACATTGATAGCGAAACTTTTGAAAATGATAGAAAGCGAAATATTTTTTATGTAGGGACCTCTCGGGCTATGTCGTATCTCAACTTGATTACGACTGCCTCGCCAGAAGAACTTGCTGCAACTATTACCGGTAACGACAACTATCTTAAGCGTCCGCAAGCAATTAAAGCTATACGGGATTCGTTAAGAGTAAAAATAGCCTCCGAAAATGACCTTTAAGTCTAATTATATGCACTATTATGATCTCCTTATGTACAACCGGATAATAATTTGGAAAGTCTTGGCTGTTGGGTTCCGGCGAATAAATGCAGTAAAATATTTCACTCTGCTATGCTAAACGGACACTTGGCTATGTTCGCTTTCTGAGGTTCATCATTGTCCATCATATGAAGCAAATGAAGCCCGCTTACCCCCGGTGACCGGTCCATGAAAGCAGATTACTCCAATGCTGTGTTCTGCTCCCAGCAGCACAGTACAGGAGTATTTATGCTGCGGTGGAGACGGCTGGCCATCTGGGCATCGCTCCTGACCGGGCGGTGAACTACCACTGCGACAGCGTGGGTACCCGCCTCAACTACGAGGTGGTGGGCCAGGCGGTGGCCGCTGTCCGGTGCAGCGCGCCCCTGGACAAGCACTGGAAGGACGCCATCGAGGAGGACTTCCGCAGGCGGCAGAAGAAGGGGCGGTGGTAATCGGCGGTCAAAATAAATGAGGGACAGAGGCCACGCCTCTGTCCCTCATTTCTGTCTCAGAGCAAATCAGCCGGTCATTTCAGCTTGACGCCGTCCCGGAAGGCGTTGCCCACCTTCTCGCCCAGCACCCGGTATGCGTTGTGGATGGGGTCAAAGGTGATGGGCCGCAGCTTGTCCGGGTCGATCTTCCCGTCAGCGCCCAAAACGGACTCGTCGGCGCACACGTTGACGATCTCGCCCACCAGACGGCAGCTCTCCGGGTCGTAGCTCACCAGGCGGCACTCCACCGCCATGGGCAGCTCATCGATGAGGGGCGCGTCCACAAACTCCGACTTGGTGGTGTGCCAGCCGGCCTTTGTCACCTTGTCCGCCACTTTATTGCCGGACTCAATGCCTACATAGTCGCAGGCCACTGTCTGCTCCGCTGTGGCCATGCTCACGGTGAACGCCTTGCGGGCCAGGATGTTGGCGGTGGTCTTATGCTCGGCGCTGATGCACATGCTCAGCTCCTTATCCTCGCTGATGCCGCCCCAGGCCGCGTTCATGGCGTCGGGGGTGCCGTCCTCATTGTAGGTGGCCAGAATAAAGACCGGCTGGGGATAAGTCCAGGGCTTGGCTCCAAAATTCTTGCGCATAGCGATTCCTCCTTATACATTTGTTTCTATTGTATACCTGGTACACCAAAACATAAAATGCCTGTTTCCTATGTGCGGCTATTTGCCGGGGGCATTGGGATCTTTGCCTTCAAAGAAAGGAAGTGCGATGCGCAGCCATTCCTCCGGCAGATAGACGGACAGATAGCCGTGCCCGTATCCTTTTGCCTCGTAGATCCGGCAGGTGGGAAGCAGCCGCTGGAACATACGGGCGGAGTTCTTGACGCACTTCATCTCCTTTTCCCCGTACCAATACATGACCTGGGCATGGCTGTTTCTCACGCTTTCTTTCACGCGGTATTGCGCCATATAGGTCCGGTACATGGTGTATAAGGTTTTTCGCGGCGTTCTGGGCATCTCCCGCAGATAGTATTCCTGGATCTCCCGGGGATAGGTCATCTCTTTGGGCAGCAGCTTGGACATAAGCTTCAGCTGAAGGCGGCACGCCCATTCGCTGAACAGCATCCATCCAAACAGCCATACCGAGGCGATGCAGAACCGGGCCATCATGGGCTGCGGGTAACAAAGGCTGCCATCAACGATGGCTTTTTCGGTAAGATCCGGCTTCCGTGCCAAAAGCTCCATCACGATCTGGCCGCCCAAGGAAACTCCGCACAGGGCGAAGAGATGTCCGCCGCAATGCCGCTGGATATAGTCCATGAGCTGGTCGGCGGTTCGCTCGGTGGAAACATAGGGCGTTTGATATGCCCCGCCATGGCCATCCAGCGTGGGCAGGATCACATGGTAGTGCTGGGCCAGGACACGGGCCTGCCGCAGGTAGTTCCACCAAGCGTTTCCACCGCCGTGGATCAGCATGATGTGGGGGCGCGTATCCTCTCCGAATTCATAAAAGGTCATATTGGATCTCCTCCGGAATGGGTAAAACAGGATGCCTGGGTCATTATACTGCAAGTCTGCGCAAAATTCCATACCCGAGCAGAGAGACATCCGGGCCGCATAAAAGCAAGGCTCCCACCCTCTGAAATTCCGAGGGCGGGAGCCTTGCTTATCTCTGCTTCCAATGATTCAGTTTTGGCAGCTGGGCTGCAAAGTAGGCTCTGACCTGTTCCGGGGGCCAGGCTTCATTGGCCATGTGGCCCTCCAGAAAATCCAGCAGCTCCTCCAGGCTGGTGTAGACAAATTTCCCGTCGGTATAGCACCACTTGCAGTACGCCTCGTTGAAAGCGCCGTCCGGCTCCCGGCTGATATTAGCGTCCTCCAGAGGCATGCCGCAGCACTGGCAGACCAGCTGCCGGGGCGAGCCCAGCAGGGTGTTGATGGAGACGTCAAACAGTTTGGAGAGCAGCTTTAGCGTTTCCGTATTTGGCACCGTTTCGCCGGTCTCCCAGCGGGAAACCGCCTGCCGGGTCACGTGGACCTTTTCTGCCAGCTGCTCCTGGGAAAAGCCGCGCCTGGCGCGCAGCTCCAGAAGGATCTCTTTGGGTTCCATATTGATCACCACCTTACCCGAAGCATACCACACTGGGAACAAAAAGCAAAGCAACTGGCTGTTGCCCCTGGCCTGATGGTTGATCGGTCAGTGTCCCAATGAACTCGATTTTCTTGACCAATCATCCGCGCGCTGTAGTTTATGCTATAATGGTTCATGCGCGTCGATCATGGAGGACGGAGGTGAACAAATGGCTGAACCAACGAGCGGCAATCAGCTGGCGCAGCAATTCCAGGCCTGCCGCCCAGCGTTCTGCGCGATTGGAGACGAGACCCGCCAGCTTATTCTCCGGGTGTTCATTGAGAATTGCGGAACAGGGGGTCTGCGGGTGGGAGAACTCCAAGCAAGCACGAATCTCTCCCGCGCGGCGGTGTCCCACCATCTAAAGGTTCTGAAGGATGCGGGGATCATCACATTCCGGCGGGAAGGGACGAAAAATTACTATTATCTGGATTCTGCAAGCAGCAGCCTGCTGGCTGTGTCGGAACTGCTGCAGGATGCCGTCCGGCAGATGAAACACTGCCCGACCTATCAGGAAGAAGGAGAACACAAATGAGGATCTATCAAATCCTATTCAGCCCCACGGGAGGCACAAAAAAGGCTGCCGCTCCCTTTGCGGAGGTATTCGGGCGGGAGGTCAGCACCATTGACCTGACTGATGCCAACATGGATTTTTCCCAGATTTCTCTGGATAAAGAGGACGTCTGTGTCGTGGCCGTCCCCTCCTTTGGCGGCCGGGTCTCGGCCATCGCGGCGGAACGGCTGGAGCGCATCCGCGCCAACGGCGCAATGGCCATTCTGGTGGTGGTCTATGGAAACCGGGCCTAGCCCATGGATTCCAACTGCTTCACTGCGGCGGAAAGCAGTGCCTTTCCCCAGCCGTTCCCCCAGTATTCGGGCAGAAGATAGAGGGAAACGATCTCACCCCAGCCTGCCAGCTCCGGCGTCCGACTGGCACAGCAGCTGGCAGTGCCTACGATTTTTTCTCCCTTCAGCAAAAGCAGTGACTCCCGGCCGGCCTGTTCCAGATAGGGGCATTTGCTTCCAAACTCGGGAAAATGGATACCGTTTTTTCGTTTATCGTGAAGGTGTACATTGTTTATATCATCCGCTTTCTACTACAACAAAGGTGATAGTCCTGTTTATTGGACAAGGATTATGCTAAACTAAGCTCTAATAGTGGGAAATTGGGGTGCGGTAAAAGCAGGATCGTTTTCTTGCTACCTGCTAATCCGTCCTTGTGGGATTTTAGAATTGCAGTTATACTAAGTACAATATACATCCTAAAAGCGAAGATAGGAAGCGTGAACGATATGCTATCTCCCGGCATTTACGAACAAATCATCAATACTGCCCTGAACCGCGAGCTTTCGGAGATTCCCGACGCCCGTAAATCGTTTGCGCCTATTGACAAGGCGGAGGCCTCCAAGGTGCTGGCGCAGTATCTGGCGGATGTGGTGCAAAAAGGCCTGGAGAATGTGGCGGATAACGGCGGAGATATCTCCACGCAGATCAGCCTCGTCAACCAGATCGTGACTCTCATCCAGAACACAACCCAGGAAGCTGACTTTGCCGCGCTGAGCGTTGACCAGCGGGCAGAGCAGCTTCTTGCGCTTTTACGGGAGCAAGACCCCCGGCTGGCGGTAGGTAAAACCGCGGCCGACCTGAGCCGGCCGGAGACCTCCATCGCACAGAGCAGCCTGTTCACCGGGGCCATCCATGAGCCCCAGATGTACACAGAGCTGAAAAAGGAGATCGTCTCCGCCGACCGCATCGACATGCTGGTGTCCTTCATCAAATGGAGCGGCCTGCGGCTCTTGATGGACGAGCTGTGGGAGTTCACCCAAAACGGAGGAGAGCTACGGATCATCACCACCTCCTACATGGGGGCCACCGATGTGAAAGCCATTGAGGAGCTGCGTGCCCTGCCCAACACCCAAATCAAGGTCAGCTACGACACCAAGCGCACCCGGCTCCACGCCAAGACCTATGTCTTTTACCGGGACACCGGCTTCACCACGGCCTATGTGGGCTCCTCCAACCTGTCCAATGCCGCCATCTCCAGCGGTCTGGAGTGGAATGTGAAGGTCACCCGCCGGGATCTGCCGGAGACCATCGACAAGATTGCCGCCACCTTCGAGAGCTACTGGAACTCCAGCGAGTTTGAGTACTACTCCGAGGATCAAAAGGAACGGCTGGCCCGGGCGCTGAAGGCGGAAAAATACTTCGACGCCAACAACGCCGAAGTGTACACCATGGATATCGCGCCCTACTCCTACCAGCAGGAGATCCTGGACAAGCTGGAGGCGGAGCGCGCCGTCCGGGGCTACATCCGCAACTTGGTGGTGGCCGCCACTGGTACCGGCAAGACGGTGATCTCCGCGCTGGACTACAAGCGATTTTGCAAACAGCACCCCGGCAAGCCCTGTCGGCTGCTCTTCGTAGCACACCGGGAGGAGATCCTGCGGCAGAGCCTGTACACCTTCCGGGCGATTTTGAAGGACGCCAACTTCGGGGAGCTGTTTGTGGGCAGCTACCGGCCAGAGAGCATTGACCACCTGTTTCTGTCCATTCAGACCTTCAACTCCCAGGATTTTGCCGCCAAGACCGCCCCGAATTTCTACGACTACATCGTGGTGGACGAGTTCCACCATGCGGCAGCGCCCACCTACCAGAAGCTGCTGTCCTACTACCAGCCCCAGATCCTGTTGGGCCTGACCGCTACCCCGGAACGCATGGACGGCAAGAGCGTGCTGCCCTACTTCAATAACCGGATCGCCGCCGAGATCCGTCTGCCGGAGGCCATTGACCGCAAGTTGCTGTGCCCCTTCCAGTATTTCGGCGTCACCGATACGGTGGATCTGAACACGCTGAAATGGACCGCTGGCGGTTACGATAAGGGGGAGCTTTCCAAGCTTTACACCTTCAGCGGCGCCGTGGCAAACCGCCGCGCCGACCTGGTGGTGTCCTCCCTTCTCAAGTATGTGACCGACATCGACGAGGTGAAGGGGTTGGGCTTCTGCGTGTCCATTGAGCATGCGGAGTTTATGTGTCGCTATTTCAACGACCGCGGAATTCCCTCCATTTTCCTGACTGGAAAATCCTCCGATGAGGAGAGAAAAAACGCTAAAGGGCGGCTGGTAGGCGGTGAGGTTCGCTTTATCTTCGTGGTAGACATCTACAACGAGGGTGTGGACATCCCGGAGGTCAACACCGTACTGTTCCTGCGGCCCACTGAGTCCCTGACCATCTTCCTCCAGCAGCTGGGCCGTGGCCTGCGGTTGGCGGAGGATAAGGAATGCCTGACGGTGCTGGACTTTATCGGCCAGGCCAACAAGCGGTACAACTTCGAGGACAAGTTTGCCGCCCTGCTGAGCAATACCACCTGCAGTGTGACCCGGGAGATCAAGGACGGGTTTGTTTCCGCACCCAAGGGCTGTTACATACAGCTGGAGAAGAAGGCCGCCAAGTATATTCTGGAGAACATCCGTGCCTCTTACGGCAATACCGCCGGGCTGGTATCCCGAGTGGCCAGCTTTGCGGAGGACAGCGGGCTGGAGCTGACTCTGGCCAACTTTCTGGAGTATTACCACCTGGACCCCAGGGCAATTTACAGGTTCTCCTCCTTTTCCCGCATCTGCGCCCGGGCGGATGTGATGGAGGATTTCAGCGAACCGATGGAGGAAACACTGACAAAAGCCTTTGGCCGGTTGGCCGTTGTGGACTCCCGACGGTGGATACGCTTTTTGCTGGACCTGCTGCCCCATCTGGACGATGTGGACTTCGCGGCGCTGAGTGAGCTGGAGCAGAGGATGCTCCAGATGTTCTATGTGACCGTTTGGGGCAAGGCGGCGGAGAGCTGGGCATCCGACGAGGTGCTGGACAATCTGTATGCTCTCTCGGACAGCCCTGTACTACTGGGGGAGCTTCTGGCCCTGCTCCGCTATCGGTATGAACAGATCGATTTCATCGACGAGCCGGTGGACTTGGGCTTTGACTGCCCGCTGGATCTCCACTGCACCTATACCCGGGACCAGCTGTTGGTGGCACTGGATTTCCTGAAACCGGCCACAGTGCGTGAGGGCGTGAAGTGGCTGCCGGAGAAACAGTTGGACGTGTTCTTTGTGACGCTGAATAAGGCGGATAAGGACTACTCGCCCACCACCATGTACAACGACTACTCCATCAATGAGAGCCTGTTCCATTGGCAGAGCCAGAGCACCACGGCGGCAGATTCACCCACTGGACAGCGGTATATCCATCACCGGGAATGGGGGAGCAAAGTGCTGTTGTTCGTCCGGGAGTTTAAGGCCGACCGGATCACAGGAGGTGCAGCGGCCTACACCTTCCTGGGGGCGGCCGACTATGTGAAGCACGAGGGGAGCAGACCCATGAATATCACCTGGAAGCTGGAACGGCCAATTCCGGCGAAGTTTTTGAAAAAAACCAATAAATTGGTGGTGGGATAGTACACTTACAGCATGACGCGGTCTCCATACGGAACTGGGAATATTTTGGCCCTGCCGCCATCCACCAACACCCAGTCGTCGGTAAATTCCAGCCGCACTGGGACCCACCCTACATTTTCTTTAAAAACAGACAAGCATTCCCCACAATGTAATCCACCGTAGAAAGTCCCATTTTCAAATATAATATCTGGTCGATCGTTAAGTTTGATTAGAATTCCAGTCATAAATTTCTCCTATAAGAGAGGGATTGCGATGAACCTATTTGAGCGTATCCCAACTGAATTATTTTCTGTTTTGGCTTCGCCAAATCGTGCACTGTATGCTGACGCACTTGATGTGCTTTGGGAAGCATACCGAGATAATTTGAAAATCCCAGAGCATGTCTTGTACTCCATGCTTCGCAGCAAATTGGAGCAGCAGCTGGCCGATGCTACATTTGAGGGGGAGGACATTGATGAGGAAGAACTGAGGGATATTTCAGGTCGTGCCAGATTTCTGATTCGTAAATTATACAGCAAAGGGTGGTTCGAAAAAGAGCGCAGCGAGGACTTTGATGAATATATTACAGTTCCTGGCTACAGCAGCTCCCTTCTGAAGCTGTTCCATCAACTGCGGGATGACAGCCCTATTCGCGGCTATTCCTATGTGTTCAGCACGTACTCCACCCTGAAAGTGGCCGATGAGAGCGGCAGCATCTATGACAAGATGGCAGCGGTTTACAATGCCTACGATAATACCCAGGCACTGCTCCAACTGCTTCAAATGGTCTATCACAACGTAAAGCACTTCTTTCAATTACAAATGAAGATGCAGGAAGTGAATGATGTTCTGGCCTCACATTTTGATGATTTTGGGCAGAAAGTGGTAGAGGCCTATATTCGGCCTCTGAAAATTAAGGATTCAGTTCCAAAGTACCGGGTTCCAATCCAGACAATCCTTACAAACTGGGCCGAAGATGATGCGCTGCTGGCAGCTCTTGCGAACGCAGCGTTACAGGATCGGCGGGGTACCGCACTGGCAGACTGTCGGCGGGATCTGCTGCAAAAGATTTTTGAGGTAAAGGACTGTTATGACAGCATCGAATCGGAGTATCTGGATGAGATTGATCGCCAGGTGCGCCGATATACCAGAGCAACGACACAGAAATTAGAGAATTTGACAAATCGCGATTTCTCTGTTCGTGGAAATCTCAATTACCTTCTGAATGCCCTTGGAGGAAAACATCAAGATTCCGAGCTGGTGGATCGGATCCAGCCTGCATTTCAGATCTATGGACAGTCTTTCCTTTCTTATAAGAGCCTTTGGTATCGAAAGCGACCCGGAAAACGGACGAAGACAGCTCCGGTGCTGATCGAGGAAACAGAACTGGATGCAGCGGCAGAGGCGCAGGTATTGGAATTACTTCGAACAGAGTATGGCCGGTCCGCCATTGCGGCATACGTAGAAAAATGGCTGGGAGATCGTGGAGTTTGCTATTCTAAAGATATGGGGCTGTCGGACGATCGGGCTTATATTATGAGTATGTTGGCTGTGCTCACTGGTCGCGATCCCGAGGCGGGCTTTGTGGTCCGAGAGCTGGAAGGCACATTTACCGAAAATGCATACACCATTCCACAGCTTCAAATTACGCGCAAGGAGGGAAAGAAATGAGTTTCGAGTGGTTTGGTACTGCAACACAAAAGGAACTCGACCGCTTCAAGGCCGTCTGCAATCAGCTCCTCAGCCGCACCTATGTGGTAAGAACCGTGTACCAACCAGGGGTGGGGCGGGTCAACAATCCGGACTATGTGTTTCTCTCTGCCCACTTTGAGGCGATACAGGAGTATTTGGCCTTTTTGGATTGGGATCTGCGCAAGGACGATTTGAACGGGTATTTTTATGTTCTGAACACAGACGAAGCCAATCGTTGCAATTTGAACAAGAAAGAAACCGCTATCCTTCTGGCAATCCGTATGCTCTATGAGGAAAACCTTGAGCGACTGGGATTGGCGCAGGACGCCGTCTGTTCTGTTCGGGATCTTTTGGAAAAAGTAGTGACAGACTATGCCATCTTACCGGCAAAGCCCAACATGGATGATGTGAAGCGAGCGCTTACAGTGCTGGATAACCACTCGGTAATCCAACGGATCGAGGGGAAATATAACCAGGGCAGTTGTAGATTTGCTATATTGCCCACCGTCCTTTCTGCGGTTTCCAGCGAAAAACTAAATGCCATTGTATCAGTACTGAGAAAGATTAACTATTAAAAGTCAACCCCGAAAATGAATGGTGGTGGTGAAAAAGAGATGGCTCAAAAAAGGTATAG
>NZ_JBBMFA010000021.1:0-1357 GCF_040096265.1 Ruthenibacterium intestinale | reverse complement strand
GGTAGTGTCAAGTATTTTTCGCAAAATGGTTTGCAGGCCCTGGCATGAGAGAAGTCAGCCAGCAATGGAGGCATCCTCAACGGCAGCCTCCAGGTGCTTCATGTTCATGTATTTCTTGTTACCCCACTGGGTACCGGCTACATGGCGCAGCCGGGCACAGACCAGCATGAGGGCGGAGTTGCCGTCCGGGAAACTCCCCACCACGCGAGTGCGGCGGCGGATCTCCCGGTTCAGCCGTTCAATGACGTTATTGGTACGGATGCGAGTCCAGTGTTCGCTGGGAAAATCGCAGTAAGTCAGCGTTTCCTCAATGCCATCCTCCACCTTCTTGGCTGCTTCTTTCAGCTTCATGGAACGTAGTTCTTCTACCACGGCTTTGGCTTTCTCACGGGCAGCCCTCTTGCTTTCCTGGGCGTGGATTGCCTTGAGCATCTTTGCCACCAGCTTCACCTTGGAGCGAGGCGTGACAGAGAACACATTGCGGTAAAAGTGGACGGTGCAGCGCTGGTACTTGGCTTCGGGGAATACTTCTCCCACAGCCTCCAGCATACCAAGACACTTGTCGCCAACAATGAGTTTCACTCCGTCCAGGCCACGGCTGCGGAGCCACTGGAAGAAGCTGACCCAGCTGGCCTTGTCCTCTTTCATGCCCTCGGCGGCACCAAGAACCTCACGGTATCCGTCCTCCTTTACCGCAATCGCCACCAGAATGGCCACATTTTCAAACTCTCCGCCCCAATTTCGGCGCAGGTAGATCCCATCCACATAGACATACGGATAGCGCCCACCTTGCAGAGGGCGGTTCCGCCAGTCCTCAATGTGGACATACGCTTTCTTATTCAGCTCGCTGATGGTGGCCGGAGACACCTTGCTTCCCCACAGAGCCTCGGTAATATCCTCTACGCGCCGGACGGACACGCCTGCCAGGTACATCTCAATGAGGGCTTCCTCCACGCTGCTCTCCCGGCGGCGATACCGCTCAATGATGGCGGTCTCGAAGGAGATCCCTTTGAGCTTGGGTACCTTGAGGGTAACATCCCCGGAAGTGGTGGTAAGATTGCGGCTGTAGTGGCCGCTGCGGTATCCCTGGCGCTGCTCATTACGCTCGTACCGGGCCGCCTGGGTCAGCTTTTGAGCCTCAGTCTCCAGCAGCTCGTTGAGAGTTTCCTCTACGCTCCCACGCACAAGTTCCTTGAGTTCGTTCTTGATTACGGCCTCGTTTAGTTGTACAATCTTCTCGGACATGGTTTGCTCTCTCCTTTCAGAATGGTGTGTCGCAACTTCATTCTACCAGAGTTCTGCAAACCATGTCTTCTTTTATCCTCTTTTCAATTTGCGAAACTTATTGTACCTTATC
>NZ_JBBMFA010000020.1:0-1304 GCF_040096265.1 Ruthenibacterium intestinale | reverse complement strand
GCAGGACGGTATTCCAACAAATCCAACATTGATGTCTGGCTGAAAGGCCATTGTGGGGATGCCATTTATGTGGATCGTATGACCCGTGAAGCAGAATGCATCATGCACCCGGCGCTGTCAGCTATTCTCTCGATTCAGCCCAGTGTGCTGGATGAAATCATGTCCAATACCACCATGACCGGGCGGGGCCTGATTGCCCGATTTCTGTATGCGTCCCCACCATCCAGAATCGGCAGCCGGGTCTTTCGTACCCAGCCGATTCCGCCCGAAGTAACCGCCGCTTACCGCAGTTTGATTTTTCGGTTGATGGCTCTGCCCATTGGTGACGATGCCCAGACGGTACACCTTTCCGAAAAAGCCTTTGACCTGATGGCTGATTATTTTCAGGAACATGAGAAGTTTCTGGTTGGCGAGGGGCAGGCAATTTCCGATTGGGCAAGCAAATATATCGGTGCCGTACTCCGGATTGCGGGACTGTTGCACTGTGCTGATATGGAAGATGACAAAGCAGAAGTAACAGCTTCTACGATGAGCAAGGCGATTCAGATCGGCAAATACTTTCTGGCTCATTCCACCTACGCCTATTCTATGATGGGTACTGACTTGAGCATCCAGAAAGCCAAATTTGTCTTGGCAAAGCTGAAAAAGAAGAATGTATCTGTGATCAAACGTTCTGAGCTTTTTCAGATGTGCCGGGGAAAGTTTTTCAAGAAAACGGAGGAGATTTTTCCGACTTTGGAATTACTGGAGGGGCATGGATACATCCGGCTGGAAGAACCGGAACGCCAGTCGGTAGGCAGACCAGCCGATGTGAAAATCATCGTGAACCCCGCAGCATGAAACCGGAATTTTCTGCATTTATTGCATTTCCTGCACAGAGTTGCACTCTGGTATCGCACCACCGTCCCCATCGAAAAATCCGCAGATTTGGAGATGGATGGTTCGGGAGAATCCGGTGGATTTTCCCGAACCGTGGGCGGCAGGATTGCTTACAGAAGCAAGAATGCCGGACACACCTGACTTGTTGTGTGCAACATACACGCAAGGCAGGGAGGCTCCCGCAGGAGCCGCATCCCCCTCGGAGAGCCCACGATACTTTGCAGCCGCAGGATGAAAGTATCATAGTGGGTTATTACACTTCCGCAGGAAGTGCACCCCGGCCCGCAGGCCGTACAAACGTGAAAGGAGCTCTATGGCGAGAAACGACGGGATTGACCGTACCAGCGCAAGAAACGTAAACCTGACCGCCGCTAAAATCGGAAATGCCCAGCGGCACAACGAACGAGAAAAGGAATCCTATACCA
>NZ_JBBMFA010000019.1:0-2603 GCF_040096265.1 Ruthenibacterium intestinale | reverse complement strand
GCGCGGAAGATGATAAACTGGCCGGGCTGCGCTTTATGAGCCACCAGCGGTGCTTCGATCACCATTTTGGTGACCGTGGGGTTCAGCGCTTCCTTCTCTAAAATTTTGTACAATGTCCTTCACTCCTTAAAAAACGGTGACAACTTCACTTTGAAAAAGGCGAAGCCGCTGCCCAGCGGCTTCGCCTTTCCAGTATAGCACAAATGCGGACTGGAATGCGCCCCGATTTATGCTTTTGTCAATTCCGGCAAAAAATTCGATTAGAAATCGATCTCTTTGTCATAATACACAGCCAGCATCAGTTTCTCCATATCTTCCTGGCTGGGCTGACGGGGGTTGGAGCCGGTGCAGGCGTCGGCAATGGCATTGGCAGCCACGTCATGCAGCTTCTCGTTGAACTCTTTCTCGTCGATGATGCTGTTCTCAGCAATCACGCCGCCCTCGCCATAGTTCTTGATGGACAGAGGAATGTTCAGCTGTTTGTTCATCTCGCGCAGCTCAGCAATCAAAGCGTCCACCAGCTCTTCGGTGGTGTTGCCGGGCAGGTTGATGAAGCGGGCAATTTCAGCATAGCGCTCAGCAGCCTCAGGAACCTTGGAGTTGTATTTAATGACCTTCGGCAGATACATTGCGTTGGCAGCACCGTGGATGATGTGGCCGCCGGAGAACGCAGCGCCGGTCTTGTGAGCCATGGAGTGAACGATGCCCAGCAGCGCGTTGGAGAACGCCATGCCGGCCAGGCACTGTGCGTCGTGCATACGATCGCGAGCATCCATATCGCCGTCATAGGATTTCTTCAGATCGTTGTGGATCATCTTGATGGCGTGCAGAGCCAGAGGATCGGTGTAGTTGCAGTGCAGAGTGGACACATAAGCCTCAATCGCGTGGGTCATAGCGTCCATACCGGTGTGAGCGGTCAGCTTCGGGGGCATTTTCTCAGCCAGATCCGGGTCAACGATGGCCACGTCCGGAGTGATGTTGAAGTCAGCCAGAGGATATTTGATGCCCTTGTCATAGTCGGTGATGACGGAGAACGCAGTCACTTCGGTCGCAGTGCCGGAAGTGGAAGGAATGGCGCAGAAGTGCGCTTTCTGACGCAGCTCGGGGAAGCTGAACGGAGTGATCAGCTGCTCGAAGGTGCAGTCGGGATACTCATAGAACGCCCACATAGCTTTCGCAGCGTCGATGGGGCTGCCGCCGCCCATGGCCACGATCCAGTCAGGCTGGAATTTGCGCATAGCCTCGGCGCCTTTCATAACGGTGGTCACGGAAGGATCCGGTTCGACGTTCTCGAACAGCTCAACTTCCATGCCGGCTTCTTTCAAATAAGAAACGGCGCGGTCCAAAAAGCCGAAACGACGCATGCTGCCGCCGCCAACAACCACGATGGCCTTTTTGCCTTTCAGGTTTTTCAGCTCTTCCAAAGAACCTTTGCCATGATACAGATCACGGGGTAATGTAAAACGTGCCATTGTAATGACCTCCATCTTATATGTTCCGGGCAAACCCGGCACGATTGTATTTTGGAAGCTCTCCGCTTCCCTTTGTTAAAATATTATCATTTTCTTTTTCCATTGTAAAATGTATAATAGGAATAAGGGCTATATGAAAAAAGAATAGCTTGTTTATTTTTTAACAATATCCAAGGAAGGAAGATTTTGTATGGATCTGACCCAGATGCGCTATGCAGTAGAAATTGCACAATGCGGCTCTATCAGCAAAGCAGCCAAAAAGCTGTACATGGGCCAGCCCAACTTATCCAAGGCGCTTCGAGAACTGGAAGAGGAACTTGGACGCCCACTGTTTCGGCGCACTGCCCAAGGAATTGAGCCCACTCGAGCCGGAGAAGAATTTTTGGTGTATGCCCGTAAAATTCTCAGCCAGGTGGAAAGCTTGAAAGCCCTTTATCAGCCCCAGGGACAAACCGAAGTACAGCTTTCTCTGTGCGTCCCTCGCGCCAGCTATGTAGCAAGCGCGTTCTGCCAATGGGCACAAGGGCATGCCAACGGGCATTTCCGCCTGCAATATCGAGAGGCCAATGCCAGCGACACCATCCAAACCGTTTTCACCGGTGACGCACAACTGGGCATCGTGCGCTACCACACCGAACGGGCGGATTACTTTGAGGGACTGGCCGCTGCTAAAGGGCTGCACCTGGCTCCTCTGTGGGATTTCCATATGGTGGCACTTATGCACAAAAGCCATCCGCTGGCTCCCATCGCAGATATTTCCCCCAGCCGATTGGCAGAATACCCTGAAGTCCTACATGGGGACATCACCGCCACCTCTCCGGAGGATGTATCTCCCACGGCGCAAGACAGCCAGTCGGGTTCACATATTCTGGTCTACGATCGCGCTGCGCAGTTCGATGTGCTTCGCAGTGTTCGCGGTAGCTTTATGTGGGTCAGCCCAATGCCCGCTGAAGTTCTGGAGCGGGAACAACTGGTACAGCGACCCTGCTCCTCCGGCTGGGTGTATCGGGACGCCGCTATCTGGCGCGGTCATCTTCCGGACGCAGCGTCTGGCTTTTTGGATACCGTCCATGAAAAAATCAATGCACTCATGCAAGTCTAAAGAAACCCGGGCAGCTTCTAGAAGCTGCC
>NZ_JBBMFA010000018.1:0-14628 GCF_040096265.1 Ruthenibacterium intestinale | reverse complement strand
CTTCATTCTACCAGAGTTCTGCAAACCATGTCTTCTTTTATCCTCTTTTCAATTTGCGAAACTTATTGTACCTTATCGGGACCAACCTGAACCACCAGCTGTTTGCCCTCGCCGGAAGCGGTGCCGTCGGCCGTCGCGCCGGATGTCTCGGAGCCGCCGCAGGCCGTCAGGCCCAGGCTCAGCGCCATGACAACAGCCAGCATGCAAGCCAGTTTCTTCATGGGAGTTCCTCCTGTATCAAATCAAAAATTTGCCTCTTTTGCAGGTGAGGCAGACTTTTTCTATTATACTCGTCCGCGCACGGGATACAAGATTGTTTTCCGATTTGTTACCATTTTGCAATTTTATCATACCAACATCTATATTTCATTTTTTCATGACACAATCTTCGCATTCTGATAAGCTGTTATTATAAAAAGAGATGTGTTGTGACACATCTCTTTTTCATTTAATTTTTCACATTTCAAACAGGTCAGATATATTTGCGTTTATTAGTTCCTGGCAGTTTTGTGGGTCTTCTAAAAGAACCTGAAACAACCAATCTCCTTTTTCCCAGCAAAGATACTGTCCGGATGAATTTTTGTTCAAAAAATAGCCATTGTCTAAATCTTCGTATGAAGACTTATCAAATTTCATGCTGCTTTTTGCTTGGTCAAATCCACTAACCTGCAATGTATGATCTGAATTTTGGTAAATCGCCACCACAGAAATTATCTGCTCTGAAAGAATTGGCACCTCAAAAATTTGATTTAACTCATTTTTCCCGTCCCAAACGCCAACTTCTTGGAATATTGGCATTTCTTTATTTACAATATTTATAGAGTAAAATTTGTAGGAATTAATTTGTGATGGCACAATCAGGTCAGGATAATATTCCATTACACTATTATAATCAGTAATTGGGTTATTGCCTCCCGACACAATAATATATTTTCCTTTATACCTAAATCCATACTTTTGATTAGGAGCTAAGGTCAAAACATCAATCTCTTTACTTGCAGCCTCAGAATACTCCTCAAATTTCTCCTTGATTGTATTGTAATCAGACGGTTGTGACCCCTCTTCTGAAGAACTTAGATCACTGGAAGAATCGACCATTTCGCCGTAATCCATTGCGCAACCTGAAAGCAGACATACGACCAAAAATACTATGGCTATTCTAAAAAAACGAATCATCCCAATCCTGTCTCCCAACCGCAATAAAAGTTTCTGGCTGTAATTGTATCGCTTACAAGATATACAACTCCACAATTATTACACTCTTGATATTGACGTTTATGCGTTGTAACAAGAAAATCCTGATACCCTGGGTGGTTATGTTGACAAGGCCCTGCAAATATTTCATCTTCCATACGAGTAATCGGAATCATTGAACCACGATCACAATTCATACATGCTACCCCACGCCTCAAAATCACTTCATTTGAATCAGCAAAAGCAGGAACTGTCAAAAGAACGGCGGAAAGAAGTACGAAAAACACTTTTCTGCTCTTTTTCATAAAAATCCTCCTTAAAAGGGACGCCATACTTTCTCAATTAAAAAATCATTCCTGAAATAATTATAAATCATGCGAGCAATAGAAACCGTCATAGAGAAAAGTCTCGCTCTCCATATAGCCCCATCCACACCTGTTACACTGCATAAAGACCCTTAAATAGACTTCATAGAATACATCTTCCTCACCCATCCATCCATGATCGCACGGTTGAGAATGATAATCCGTCTCCTCGCGTGTCACTTTTACCAATCCACCATTACAATTCGCACATGGTAACAACCGCATAGTACTCGGAGAAGTTGCATCATCCGCCAGGGCATAAGTACCTGACACTGCCATAATGAATAAAGCTGTTAAACTGACAATCGTTTTAAATACTTTTCTTTTCATTTGTTCTCCTCCTTCTATACAATATTCCGAAGCTGAATTGATGCGAATTAAAAAACAGTTCACCTCCTTTTTAACAAACAAAACAACTCTCCTTAAAAAGCTTTAAACATCTTTCTTTGCAATTTCATGATATCATTTTTGTATACTAATTTCATTAATTTTAACTTTTTGTAATAAATTTTATATATTTTATCAATTTACCACTTAAAAAAAGCCCCCTCATCAGAGGGGGCTGAACATTGAAGAATCTCAAACAAGAAAATAGAACCTCTTTATTTTACCTTGTCCAGGTGATGGCAGGCAGCGTAATGGCCGGGGCCAACCTCGGTCCACTTGGGCTGTTCCTGTTCGCACAGTTTGTCCGCGAAGGGGCAGCGCGTGCGGAAGTGGCAGCCGGACGGAGGATTCACCGGGCTGGGAACGTCGCCCTCCAGCACAATGCGCTTGGACTGGCGGCTGGTCACAGGGTCGGCGATGGGAATGGCGGAGATCAGGCTGCGGGTATAGGGGTGAACGCTGTGGAAGGTCAGCTCGTAGCTGTCCGCCAGCTCCACCATGCGGCCCAGATACATGACGCCGATCCGGTCGGAGATGTGTTTCACCACGGAGAGGTCATGGGCGATGAACAGATAGGTCAGGCCCTCTTTCTCCTGCAGTTCCTCGAACATGTTGACCACCTGCGCCTGAATGGACACGTCCAGCGCGGAGATGGGCTCGTCGCAGACGATGAATTCCGGATTCACCGCCAGAGCACGGGCAATGCCCACGCGCTGACGCTGGCCGCCGGAGAACTCGTGCGGATAGCGGTTGGCGTGCTCCGAGTTCAGGCCCACGCGCTCCAAAAGCGCAATGATCCGATCACGGCGATCCTGCTTGCTGGCAGCCAGATGATGAATGTCAATGGCCTCGCCCACAATATCGCCCACGGTCATACGGGGGTCCAGGCTGGCATAGGGATCCTGGAAAACGATCTGCATTTTGCGGCGGTAGGGCAGCATGTTCACCGCTGTTTTGCGGCCGTATTTCACATTGCCCTTTTCATCCGTCTGCACGGTGCCGTCCTCGTTGTAGAGGGGCACGTCACCGGAATCGAAAATGGTCTCGCCGTCGTAGATGATGCGGCCGGACGTGGGCTCGTACAGACGCAGCAGTGTGCGGCCCGTGGTGGTCTTTCCGCAGCCGGATTCGCCCACAAGGCCCAGGGTCTCGCCCTTGTTCAGATAGAAGGAAACGTCGTCCACCGCTTTGACGACCTTTTTCTCAAAGAACTTGGAACCCGCGACAGGGAAGTACTGCTTCAGGTTCTGCACTTCCACCAGCTTTTTGTTCTGTTCCATCACGCGTTCCCTCCTTTTTCAAACTCTTCTTTCTGCAGCAGCCAGCACGCGCTGTAGTGCACGTCGGAGATATCCGTATAGGCGGGCATCTCCCGCAGGCAGATCTTCATGCAGCTGCCGCAGCGGGGTGCGAAGGGGCAGCCCTTGGGCGGATTGAGCATATCCACGGGCGTTCCCTCGATGGGCACCAGCTTTTTGTGCTCCTTCTCGTTCAGCTTGGGAATGCTGCGCAGAAGGCCGCGGGTGTATTCATGCTTGGGATTGTAGAAAATATCGTCGGTGCTGCCGTACTCGACCACCTTGCCGGCATACATGACGGCAATGCGGTCGCACATGGAGGCCACCACGCCCAGATCGTGGGTGATCATGATGATGGCCATGCCCAGCTTCTCTTTCAGATCCATCATCAGCTCCAGGATCTGCGCCTGAATGGTCACGTCCAGCGCCGTGGTGGGCTCGTCCGCAATCAGCAGCTTGGGTTCGCAGGCAAGCGCAATGGCGATCATCACGCGCTGGCGCATGCCGCCGGAAAGCTCGTGGGGATACTGTTTCAGCCGTTTCTCCGGCTCATTGATGCCCACCAGCGTCAGCAGCTCTTTCGCGCGCTCTTTGGCCTGCGCACGGTTTTTATTGGTGTGCAGCAAAATCACTTCGCAGATCTGATTTCCGATGGTGTACACCGGGTTCAGGCTGGTCATGGGGTCCTGGAAAATGATGGACACCTCGTTGCCGCGGATCTTGCGCATCTGTTTCTCGGTCATATCGTTGATGCGGTGGCCGTTGAAGTCCAGCGTGCCGCCGATCAGACGGCCGGGGTAAGCGGTCAGGCCCATCAGGCTGTACGCCGTGACGGACTTGCCGGAACCGGACTCGCCCACGATGCCCAGAACTTCGCCCTCTTTCAGATGAAGAGAGACGTCGTTCAGCGCCTTCACTTCGCCCGCGGGAGTGAAGAAGGAGAGGCGCTCGTTTTGAATGTTTACCAGATATTCGCTCATAAAGCTCTTCCTCTCCTTAGTTCTTCAGTTTCGGGTCGAATGCGTCGCGCAGGCCGTCGCCGAACAGGTTGAAGCTGAGAATGATCAGGCTGATCAGCAGCGCGGGCGCCAGCAGCAGATGCGGATAGGTGCGGAAGCCATTGATGGCGTCCGACGCAAGGGAACCCAGGGACGGCATGGGAACCGCCACGCCGATGCCCAGGAAGGACAGGAAGCTCTCGGTAAAGATCGCGGAAGGAATTTGAAGCGTTGTGGTGACGATCAGCGTGCCGATGCAGTTGGTCAGCAGGTGCTTTTTGATGATGCGGCCGTTGGAAGCGCCCAGCGCACGGGCGGCGGTCACGTACTCGCTCTCTTTCAGCATCAACACCTGGCTGCGGACGATGCGGGCCATGCCCACCCAGTACAGCAGCGCAAACACCACAAAGATACTGATCAGGTTGACGCCCAGTTTCTGGATCCATTCAAAGCCGGGCAGGGTAGCCAGCTGCTTCATGGGCTCTTCAAAGGCCACCGCCAGCAAAATGATGATCAAAATATCCGGCACCGTGTAGATAATATCGGTGATGCGCATCATCACCATGTCCACCCAGCCGCCGAAGAAGGCAGACACCGAGCCGTAGATGGAGCCGATGACCAGCACGATGGCCGAGGCCACCAGGCCGACCAGCAGGGAAATGCGGCTTCCCATCATCACGCGGATGGCATAGTCACGGCCCAGCTTGTCCGTGCCCAAAAAGTGGGGGAACACACTCTCGCCGGCATCGATCAGCGCCTGCTCCTGCTCGGAGTACTGCATGGGCGCCAGGCTCTCAGAGCCCCGGATCTGCTGGTCGTAGGTGTAGGGATAAAAGCTGGGGACGATGAAGGAAAACACCATGACCAGAAGAATGATAAACAGGCTGACCATGGCCACTTTGTTTTTTACCAGTCGGCGCAGACCGTCTTTCCAAAAGCTGACGCTCTCGCGCATGACAACGAGACTTTCTTTTTCCTCATTGGAGGCCGGGAGAAAATCCTCGGGCTTCAGTTTGAGCTGCATGCTCAAAGGGTTCTTTTCCATGGAATTTTCTCCTTTCCTTATTTCAGCTGAATGCGGGGGTCGACCAGCTTGTACACCAGGTCTACCACCACGTTCATGAAGATGACCAGCGCCGCCAGGAAGATGGTGGTGCCCATGATGATCGTGTAGTCACGGTTCAAAATGGAGCCCACGAACTCGCCGCCCAGGCCGGGGATGGTGAAGATTTTTTCCACCACGAAGGAACCGGTCATGGTGTAAGCCACCATGGGGCCTACATAAGTGACGACCGGAAGCACCGCGTTGCGCAGCGCATGTTTGAACAGGCTCTTGCTCTGAGAAAGGCCCTTGGCGCGGGCGGTGCGCATATAGTCCTGTCCCAGCACGTCCAGCATGGACGAACGCATCAGACGGGCAATGTATGCGGTGGGGTAGAAGGCCAGCGCCACCACGGGCATGATATAGTGCTTCCAGCTGGTCAGGCCCACCACCGGCAGCCACCCTAAATTATACCCGAATATATACATCAGTATGGTACATATGACGAAGCTTGGCACGGCAATGCCGCAGGTGGCGATCACAATGATGATATTGTCCAGCGCTTTGCCGCGGTTCAGCGCAGCAAGGCAGCCCAGAGGGATGCCGATGGCCAGCGCCACCACAATCGCCATGCCGCCGATGCGGGCGGAGACAGGGAACTTCGTGGCGATAATGCTGGACACGGTGCGTCCGCGCTGACGCAGGCTCACGCCCAAATCGCCCTGGATCGCTTTCAGCATATAATTCTTGTACTGAACGGAAACGGGCTGATCCAACCCGTATTTCTCATTCAGAGCGTCCATCGCTGCCTGGCTGACCGCCTTTTCAGCGGAGAAGGGACCGCCGGGGACCATGTTCATCAGAAAGAACGTCATGGTCGCGACCAGGAACAAGGTCAACAGCGCGAAGGCCACTCGTTTTACGATGTATTTCAGCATCGCATTCAACTCCTCTTTCCTTACTTCCTCGTTTTTGCGGAGAATTTGGCTGTTCTCAAATTGCGGACACAGCAAAAACTCCGTTTCCCCGCAAAAAGAACTCAACAAAAGAAAGACGGTGTTCAAAAACGCCTTTAAACACCATCCTTTTCCGCCTTTGAATCTTCATTCTATCAATTTTCACTCCTTTTGTCAATTTCTGAACATGGATATTTGTCGCCCACGCAGAGAAAATGTTGTTAAAGGAAGTTCAAATTCTGTCATTTTTGTAAAATTGTAGTTTGTATGCGTACAGTTTTACGTAAAAAAGCGGCCTGCCAGATCGGCAGGCCGCTTTTGCATGATGCTGAAAAATTACTCAGCGACAGACTCACTCTCCACGGAAGAAGCCTCGGAAGTGGAGTCAGCCTCCACAGAGGAAGCCTCAGAAGCGTCCTCGCTCTCCACAGAAGAAGCCTCGACAGAGGAAGCCTCAACGGAGGAAGCTTCCACAGAAGAAGCCTCGCTGGTGGAGTTCGCAACGGAAGAAGCAGCAGTAGAAGTGCTGTTGCTGCTGCAAGCAGCCAGGCTCAGAGCCATAACCAGAGCAGCAGCCAGAACCATCAATTTTTTCATAAGTATATACCCTCCTAAATGTACGCCGCCGGAATTTCGTCCGCATCTCTATTTTCGAACGAATGTACGCAGGTTTTTCAACCGCTCACAGCGACTGAAAGTCATTATAGCCATGTTCACAGCTTCGTTCAACCCCTTGGGCCAAACCTTTACCGAACTGTATATTTTCCATCACATTTCTTACACATTTCTCGTTGCATTGTACATTTTGCTTTTTTCTTGAAGAAAACATTTGTAGTGTTCAGACAAATTCGACACGCTCTGTACATTCCGCACGAAAAAGGCCGAAAAAAGGGAATCGCCCCTGTGCCTTGCAGCACAGGGGCGATCGAAGGGGTATCTCTCTTGGTGTGAGGAGGAATCATGTACAGAAACCCGGATTGCGGCTTCCGTGTTTCTGTGATTCTTATTATAAGCAGGAATTGCGTCAGTTATTTGAAGGGGTTATGAACAATCTGTAAATAGTCCTGCGGTTTTTCACCGATTTTTCTCAAAATTGTCGAACCGCCGCAGAAAAGCTGTCAGTCCACCACACCGAAAGCCGCATCCAGTTTTCCGTCTTGCACCGTCAGGATCCCGTAACTGCCGGATCCGCGGTCGCTGGAGATGGAGCCCGGGTTAAACAGGACCAGGGAATTCCAGCGCTCCATGCGCGCCCGGTGCGTATGTCCGTACAGCGCCACCTGCGCGCCCATCTGCCGGGCCTGGTCCGCCAGCAGTTCCAGCCCGGTTTTCACACCGTGCAGGTGACCATGGGTATAATAAAAATTCATGCCTCCAAAGGGCACCAGGCCCTCGGCGGGCAGAAAGCTGGCAAAGTCACAGTTGCCCCGCACACAATAGAACCGCCGTTCGGGGTAAGCACCTTCGATGGTCTCCACGTCCCGGGCGCCATCGCCCAGAAACACCACGTCCAGCGCGTCGGGATGGGCGTCCAGCGCCGCGCTCAGCCGACCGGCCTCGCCATGAGAATCGGATAACACCAACAGTTTCATGAACATACTCCTCACTGAATACAGTGTTTATAAATCTCGCTTTTGGAAAAGGGGCTCTTGGCAGCGGCCGCTTTGGCGGCGGCTGTGGCGCTCATTCCTTCCTCCATATACTGGCGGGCCATGGCCACCGCATCCTCCAGGCTCATCTCTTCCGCCGGGCGTTCCGGCGCGCCGGCCAGCACCAGAACAAACTCGCCCCGGGGCGGATTTTCCCGGTACCAGGCTTCGGCTTCACCCACCGTGGTCACACGGATCTCCTCATGAAGCTTGGTCAGTTCCCGGCACACGGTCATGCTCCGGTCCGGCCCGAAGGTATCCAGAAAATCCCGCAGGGTCGTGGGCAGCTTGTGGGGAGCCTCGTAAAAGATCATGGTGCGCGGCTCGTTTTGCAGCTGAGCCAGCCGGTCCTTTTTCTGGCGCCGGTTGGTGGGCAGAAAGCCCTCAAACACAAAACGCCCCGTCACCTGACCGGACACACACAGCGCCGTGACGGCCGCGCTGGCCGCAGGCACCGGGCACACGGGAATGCCTCTGGCATGGGCGTCCCGCACGATGACCTCGCCCGGGTCGGACACCGCAGGCATGCCCGCGTCGGAACAAAGCGCGCAGTTTTCACCGGCCGCGATGCGGTTCAGGATATACTCGCCCCGCTCCTTCAGGTTGTGTTCATAATAGCTGACCAACGGCTTTTTGATTCCCAGATGATTGAGCAGTTTCAGCGTGACGCGGGTATCCTCCGCCGCGATAAAATCCACTTCCTCAAAGGTCCGGGCCGCCCGGGGCGTCAAATCGCCCAGGTTCCCGATGGGGGTTGCCACAATGTAAAGGGTGCCGCTCATGGTTTTTCCTCCCTTGTCTGGCCGTATACAGCCAGAATTTCGTCGCTGGGGCTGCGGTCTTCCCGCTGTGTGATGAAAACCGGCGCCACACGCATGCCAGGCGCGCGGTTTTTGTGCCCTTCCAGCAGAAAGAGCACCGGCTCCCGGTCCGGCCGGGCCGCCACAAACTGAAGGCGTTTGGGCTCGATGCGCACGGCGCGCATGGCGGCAATGGCATCGGCCAGGCGCTCGGGCCGCTGGCACACGCACAGCCGGCCGCCGTCCCGCAGCAATGCGGATGCGGTATGGCACACATCCGCCAGCGTGCAGGTGCGCTCGTGGCGCATATCCGCCCGGGCCGGGTCCGGGCTCTGCCGGCCACCGGTGAAATAGGGGGGATTGCAGCACACCACGTCAAACAGGCCCGCCTCCCGGGGCCGCCAGGAACGCAAGTCGCCCAAAACCGGAACAATGTGCTCGATCCGGCCTTCCGCCAGCGCCTGCTGCAGCAGCGCCAATGCGCCGGCCTGCAGCTCCACCGCATAGCAGGGGCCCCGGTGGCCCCGGTCATGCCAGCGCAGGGGAATGATGCCGCAGCCCGTACCCAGATCGCAGACGCGCTCTGCCCGCCGCACCTTGCAGAAGGCGCTCAGCAGCATGGCGTCCTGCCCAAACCGGTACGCGCCGTCCACAAACACGGCCGTGCCGTTCACAAGACGTTCCGTGTGCACTCCTTCCGCTCCTTTCCGACAAAAAACAAGGCGGGCATCCGCCCGCCTCGTCCTGATTCATATGGGATCTCAGCCCTCGGAAATCGCACCGACCGGGCACTCGCCAGCGCAGGTACCGCAACTGATGCAGGCGTCCGCGTCGATCACGTATTTGCCGTCACCCTCAGAAATCGCGCTCACGGGGCAAACACCCGCGCAAGTGCCGCAGGATACGCATTCGTCACTGATCTGATAAGCCATACTTCTTCCATCCTTTCCTCCGCGCATGTTCAAGTACGGCCACACCTGCCAAAGCGCGGACGGCACATGCGGCTTTTGTCCCGAAGGACCTGTAGTTTCCTACGTGCTATTATTGTATCATAAAACGCAGATTTTTCAAGGTCTGATTCCCGCACAGAGCACCAAATTTCAGCAGCTTTACACTTCGGGTTCGGGCTCTTCGGGCTGCGGCACGCGCTTTCCGCCCCGCAGATACTGACATTCCGACTTATGGAAGGTCTTGAACACCGTGGTGGAACCCTCCAGCCGCACGCGCAGCGAACCGGCGATGACGTTGACTTCCACCACTGTGCCCTCGCCCTCGGGGGTCTTGACCACGCTGCCCACACCCGGGGTGACGCGGTTCAGATACTCATAGGCGGGCTGCTCGTAAGCCAGGCAGCACATCAGGCGGCCGCAGCTGCCGGAAATTTTTGTGGGGTTCAGGGAAAGGCCCTGTTCTTTGGCCATTTTGATGGAGACCGGCTGAAAATCTTTCAAAAACCGGCTGCAGCAAAAGGGCTGGCCGCAGATGCCAAGGCCGCCCAGCATCTTGCTCTCGTCCCGGACGCCGATCTGCCGCAGTTCGATGCGGGTGCGGAACACGCCCGCCAGATCCTTGACCAGCTCGCGGAAGTCGATGCGGCCGTCCGCCGTGAAATAAAACAGGATCTTCGAACGATCCAGCGTATACTCCACGTCCACCAGCTTCATGTCCAGCCCGTGCTTTTGAATGCGCTCGGTGCAAACTTCAAAGGCGTGCTTTTCATCGGCCCGGTTTTTCTCCATCCGGCGCACGTCCACGGCGTCGGCCATACGGGTCACCGTCTTCAGCGGCTTGACGATGCTGGCATCGGGCACTTCGTGCACGCCCTGCACCACTTCGCCGCACTCGGTGCCCCGGGCAGTCTCCACGATCACGTGGTCGCCCTTGACGATCTCCAGTTCGCCGGGTGCAAAATAATACTGTTTGCCCGCCTGTTTAAAGCGGACGCTGATTACTTTTGTCATAAACGTTCCTTCCGCTGCCGTGGGCGGGGGTGTCAGTGCCGCTGCCTACGGCGCATGATTTAGGCAGCGCTTCAAGAGAAGTTCAGGCGCACAGCCGGATGGCCAGATTGGTCAGCGCCAGTTTTGCGTTGACATTGGCCGAGACGGCGCGCATCGTGGAAAAAGCGCAGGGAAGGCACACGGCCGCACGCTGCGCGTCCACAGGGATGTCCGGCGTGCCGCGCAGCGCGGCGCTGCACACATTGCTGAAAAGTTCCAGCAGGCGCAGCGCGCCGAAGCGGTCTTTTTCATAGCCGGACAAAAGCGCCATGGCGCCATAGGTATCGCGCCGGTGGGCGCACTTGGCCAGAGCCATGGCATCGTTCAGGCAGGACTGCTGCTGCGCATCTTCCAGACAGCGCCGCGCGCTGCCGATTTTGCCGCCGAACACGCTGGCAAGCCGCGCGCAGCTTCGCTTATCCGAAAAATGTTCCTCCAGGTAGCGGGTGCATTCTTCCACGCTGACCGGCGCCAGGCTGTAGGCGCAGCACCGGCTGCGGATGGTGGGCAGCACCATCGCCTCTCCGGGGGCCGTCAAAAGAAACAGCACCCCTTCGGGCGGCTCCTCGATCACCTTTAAAAGCGCGTTGGCGCTGGCGGCGTTCAATTTGTGCGCGCCGCGGATCAGCACCACACGGCCCTGCGCGGACAGAGCGGTGTTGTACACCTCTCTGCGCACTGCGCGCACCGCGTCGATCTTGATCTCGCCGGAAGCGCCTTCGCCTTCCAGCGTCAGAACTTCGGCGCTTTCGCCGGCCAGCACCTGTGCGGCGCCCGGCCCGCCCTGGGGATAAAGATAATCTGCGGCCAGGCAGCGCGCCGCGAAACCCGCGCCCGTGCCCGCCTCGCCGCAGAGTAGCACACTATGAGAAAGCCGCCCGGCCGCCAGTGCGGCCGAGAGGCTTTGTTTGAGCATATCATTGCCCCAAAGGGCATCCAATGCAGCCATTACAGCTTTTCAAAACGTTCGACATTGGTGACGAACACCGTTGCGCCGCCCACGGTTACTTCCAAAGGATACGCCGTGGTCACGCCGATGCCATAGCTGGCAGTGCTGGGAACGACTTCTTTGCGCTGTTTTGCGCAGGAAGCGATCAGCTCCAGGCAGTGATCCACCTTTTCATCCTCCGTGCCGATGAGAAGCGTCATGTTGCCCGCCATCAGAAAACCGCCGGTGGTCGCCAGACGGGTCACGGAAAAGCCGCCCCCGGTCAGCGCCTTGCAAACCGCGTTGGAGTCCTCTTTATTGACAATTGCCGTGATCAGTTTCATATGTACAACCTCCTTTAAGGTTCGAGCGGCAGGGAACGCCTCTCTTTTATTTATTATACCACAACCCGGGCGCCATGCAGTACTTTTTTTAAAAAAAGTATTTCATCAACGCCAATTGTTGCGCCAGTTGCGCCGGTTTTTCGCGTAGCGGATCTCCTGACGGGCCATATTGAAAAAGTCGCTGCCGAAGAACAGCAGGAAATTGATCAGGGAGAAGAAAATGCTGCCTTTTACATACCAGGGCCCGAACACAAACTGCAGCAGGCAAATGCCGCCCGAGATCATGCCCAGATATTTTGCCTTGACCGGAATCAGGAAGAAGAACAGGAACTGCATATCCGGATACAGCATGGCAAAGGCAAAGAACAGGGAAAGGTTCAAATAGGTGCCTGTGCCGATGCCGAAGAGTGCCGCGGAAATGACCGCGCCTACCATGCCGCACAGATAGTACACGTTGAAACGGAAATCGCCCCAGGTGCTCTCCAGCCCATGGCCGATGAGGTAATTGCAGTACAGTGTGATCGCCAGCATAAAGACACCCATGCTGCCCGGCACAAACACAAACGTCAGCACACGCCAGATCTCTCCGTGCATGACCGCAGGCCAGTACAGCATCAGGCGGTTGGACAGGGCGATGGCCGGCGTCAGCTGATCCGCCAGATACACCAGCAGCTGGCCCATCACAATGACCATCATCAGGTTATGGATGCAGAAGTTGCCGTGCTTGCGCTCCAGCCGGTAGACCCATTTCATGAACATGATAAAACCCTTTCAGCGCACACATTTGATTTTGTTGTATCCCCCTGCAGTGGTATGCGCCGCACCACAGTGTGTAGACCATTGTAGCAAACTCCCGGCTGCAATTCAACTGGTTGTTATCCATTGCCCGAATTTTTCCGGGGCGGCTTGTTGAAAACTTTCACGGAAAAACCAAATGTTTAAACAGTTTCAACCGAGTTTTCAACAAAAACAGTGGAAAACTCCCTATACAATGTGTAAAACTCTGTTGAAAAGTTGAAATTGTATCTTAAAACCAAAAATTACAATTGGTACAAATCGGAACGCTTTTTTAAACCGTGATATGCACTTTTGTGCAGCGCCTTCAGACCGTCTGACCGGGTTTTTTGAACCCTTCTCCGAACACTTCATTGGCCTCGGTGATCATCACAAAAGCATCCGGGTCAATCTCATGTGCGGCATTCTGCACCTTATAAATTTCGGATTTGGAACAGGCGCACAAAATCAGTTCCCGGGGCGCGTCGGAATAGGCCCCGGTGGCCTCGATCAGCGTCGAACCGCGGCCCACCGTTTCGTCGATGTGCTGGGAAATGCGCTTGGCCTCGGTGGTGATGATGATGGCCAGCTTTCCGGCGCCCGCGCCGTACATGATCTTATCCACCACCACAGACGCGGCAAAGGCCGAGACCACGCCGTACAAAACCGCGTCCATATTGCCGTAAACAGGCCAGCCCAGCACAATGATGGCTCCGTCCGCCAACATGGTGATCTGCCCCATGGAAAAATGGGGAAACAATTTTTTCGCAGCCACGATCAAAAAATCCGTGCCGCCGGTGGACGACCCGCGCATATAAATCAGTGCAAGGCCCGCGCCCATGGTCACGCCGGAGAACACCGCCGCCAGGAAGGGGTTGCCTGTGTACATGGGGAACAGAGGAAACACCACGTCCAGAAACAGCGTGCTGATGGCCATGGTCTTCAGGCTCTTAAACAAAAACCATTTGCCCAGTACCCGGTAACTGACAATGACAACGGGGATGTTCAGCACCAGAGACATGGTGCCGATGGGAAGGTTCCAGAGATAGTTGAAGATCAGTGCCAGGCCGGAGATGCCGCCGGGCGCAAAGTTGGAAGATTTTGCGAAGGTATACACGCCCAGCGCATACAAAATGCTTCCCGCCACATCATACGGCAAATCCATCATAAAATCTTTGACTTTTCCGTCGAACTTCATACCGCAGCTCCTTTTGCATTCTTTCTTCCTTATTATATACGCTTTCCATTCAGATTCAAGGGGGGCGTCATCCGGCGGGCACAGCCCCTTCAAAACAACAAATGGATTGGAATGCTGCAGCAATTTCACTCTATTTTTTCATTTTTCATCTTTTCTCTGCTGAAAAAATACGGTATCATAATGCACAAGAATCTGGAAAGGAAGATGAAATGATGAAACGTTGGGTGAGAGAGTTTCGGGCGTTTGCTTTGAAAGGAAATGTGGTGGACATGGCCATCGGTGTTGTGGTCGGCTCGTCTTTCACGGCCATTGTGAACAGTCTTGTGGGAGATGTGATCACCCCTTTGCTCACACTTCTTTCGCCGGACAGCGCGGTGTTTGAATCCCTGACCATTGGCGGCGTGGTGATGATCGGCAAATTTATCAACGCGATCTTATCGTTTTTGATGGTTTCCGGCTGCATGTTCCTGCTGGTGCAGGGCATCAACCGCCTGACCCGCCGGGCAGAAAAAGAAAAGGCAGCGGCGCCCGCGCCGGCTCCTTCCAAAGAGGAAGTGCTTTTGACCGAGATCCGGGATCTTCTGAAAGAAAACCTTGCGCAATAATTTAAAAAGCCGCTCATCCAGCTGGATGAGCGGCTTTTTCTGTACAAAAATGGCGGCAGGCCGAAGCCTGCGCCAAAAGGATTGCGAATT
>NZ_JBBMFA010000017.1:0-8333 GCF_040096265.1 Ruthenibacterium intestinale | reverse complement strand
AACTATATCTGAAATGCATTTTTGCAATTCATTCAAAAACCTTTCATTTTAGACTTGACTTTTAATAGTTAGTCTTTGGTCTGTTTTCAAAAATCCATTTCATTATAAAATGATTGGAAAATACTATTTGTAATTTTCTGTCTGCTGCCAGAACTTCTCGCACAAAGCCTGCAGCTGCGACGCGGAAAGGTCCGGGTCCCGGTCCAGTGCGGTGCGCAGCGTGCGGATCAGGCGGTCAGCCGCCTCCTCGCCGCCCCGGCGGGCTGCTTCGCGCTGGGTCTCCAGCACATCGGGCAGCGCGCCGTCGCCGGGGGGAATGGCCGCCTCCAGTTCTTTGCGCAGCAGCTTTGTGTAAAAGGGGGCCTTGCCGCCGCTGCACACGCCCACCACCACATCGCCCCGCCGCACCAGCGCGGGAAAGTAAAAGGTGCAGGCACGGGCATCGTCGGCCGTGTTCACGGGGATGCCACGGGTGCGGGCCTCGTCGCTCACCCGAAGGTTCAGGGCCCGGTCGCCGGCTGCGGCAATCACCAGTGCCCAGGGCGTTCCCCACAGCCACGGTTCGCCGCCGGTCAGCGCGGCGGTGCGGCAGACAGCGTTCAGCGTCTCCCAGCCGGGGCAGAAAGCGGCCGCGGCCGCGGTGATGCGGCACCCGAAAGCGGACAGGCTGCGGGCTTTGCGCAGGGCCACGGCCCCGCCGCCCACAATGAGCACATCCCGGTCCGCAAGGGATACAAACAGCGGAAAGTACGGCATACAGACCCTCCTTGGTCGGTCGTCACAGAGAGGTTTCGTTCAGCGCCTGCGCACTGTTCCACAGCCGGCTGTACACGCCGCCTTTGGCCAGCAGCTGGGCGTGGGTGCCCTCTTCCTCGATGCCCGTTCCGCCCAGCACCAGAATGCGGTCCGCGCTTTGAATGGTGGTCAGCCGGTGGGCAATGGTCAGCGTGGTGCGGCCTTTGGCCAGCCGGGCCAGGCTCTGGGTCACGGCGAATTCGCTCTCGTTGTCCAGGGCGCTGGTGGCCTCGTCCAGAATCAGCACCGGCGGATTCTTCAAAAACACCCGCGCAATGGAAATGCGCTGCTTCTGCCCGCCGGACAGCTTCACGCCGCGCTCGCCCACGTATGTATCGTATCCGTCGTGCAAAGCGGTGATGAACTCGTGGGCGCCCGCCAGCCGGGCCGCCTGGATCACTTCGTCCCGGGTGGCGTCGGGCCGCCCGTAGGCGATGTTCTCATACACCGACCCGCTGAACAGATAGACGTCCTGCTGCACGATGCCCACGGCACGGCGCAGCGACTGCAGCGTCACGGACCGGATGTCCTGGCCGTCCAGCAGAATGCGGCCGTCGGTGGGGTCATAAAAACGGGGGATCAGGTTGCACAGCGTGGTCTTTCCGCCGCCGGAAGGGCCCACCAGCGCAATTTTTTCGCCGGCGCGCACATGCAGGTCAATGTGGTGCAGCACCTTGTGGTGGTCGTCGGGATATTCGAAGCTCACATCTTCAAACCGGATATCGCCCTTCACGTTCTGCAGGGGAACCGCCCCCGGCTCGTCCAGAATGTCCACGTCCGCGTCCATGATCTCGCAGAAGCGCTCCACCCCGGTCAGGCCCCGGTAGAACTGCTCGGTAAATTCGATGATGCGGCGCACGGTGGTCAGCAGCGTGGTCACGTACATCATGTAGGCCACCAGGTCGCCGGGCTGGATGCGGCCCGCCCGCATGAAAAAGCTGCCCGCCACCAGCACCACCAGATAGATCAGGCCGTCAAACAGGCGGGTAGTGGTGTTGAATGCGCTCATCCAGTGGTAGGTCTCCCGCTTGATGTTCAGAAAACGGGAGTTGTCCTGCTCGAATTTTTGTTTTTCCACCTCTTCGCCGGAAAAGGCCTTTACCACCCGTTCGCCCAGCAGCGTGTCCTCGATGCGGGCGTTCAATTCGCCGATCTGGCGGCGCTGCTTTTGAAACACGTCCTTCATCCGGTGGTTGAAAAAGGCGCAGCACACCGCCATCACCGGGATCAGCGCAAAAACGATACACGTCAAAAGCAGATTGGCCCGGGACAGGATCACAAAGGAGATAGACACCTTCAAAGCGGCGATGAAAAACTCCTCGGGGCAGTGGTGGGCGAACTCGGTCACATCAAACAGGTCGTTGGTGATGCGCCCCATGATCTGGCCCACCTTGGTGTTGGCAAAATACGCGTCGGACAGCTTCTGCAAATGGCTGAAGGCGTCCCGCCGCATATCCGTTTCAATGCGCGCGCCCATCACGTGGCCGGTGTTGGCCATGAAGTAGTTGGCCGCCGCATCCACCAGGCGCAGCACGCCGTATAAAGCGCCCATCCGCACAATGAAGCCCACCGTCAGCCCGGCGGGGTTTTCGGCGCCCATGTTGGTCACGGTGCGCACCATCAGCGGCAGCACCAGCTCGCAGATGCAGGTCAGGGCCGCACAGAACAAATCAAACAGCAAAATGCCCTTATACCGCAGAAGATAGGGCATAAAACGGCGCAGGGGCGCTGGTTTTGTAGACATGATCGCTCCTCCTCAAGACAGGACAAATCTGCCGCGGGCGGTGTGTGCCCACGGCAGATGCATCAGTTCTTTCCGAATTCGTCCAGCAGGCGCTGGCGTTCGTCCCAAAGCTTCTGGGACAGGTCCACATAGTACCCGTGGGGATTTTCAAACCGCGTGACCTCGTCCCACAGCGTCTCCACCTGGGCGGCGCAATAGGCGCGGATGTCAGGCAGGGCGGGGTTCTTGTACACGCGCTTGCCGTCCTTGTAGATCAGGGTGTTCAGCTTTTTGGCATGTACGTTCTGGAAGGTGCGTTTTTTCCAGGTTTGCACCGGGTCAAACAGGGTGATGCCGCCGGACACGTCCACCTCTTCGTCGTACATGGTAATGTAGTCGGCCATGGCTTTGCCGGTCTCGCTGTCGTAAATGCGGTACAGATTTTTCAGGTGCGGAGTGGTGATCTTCTCCACCGATTCGCTGATCTTGATCTTCGGGGTGTACACGTCGCCGTCCTTCACGGCGGCCAGCTTGTACACGCCGCCGAACACCGGCGTGGATTTGGAGGTGATCAGGTTCTCGCCAATGCCGAAGGAATCGATCTGCGCGCCCTGCACCAAAAGGTCCCGCACAATGTACTCGTCCAGCGAGTTGGAAGCGCAGATGCCGCAGTCCGGGTAGCCGGCTTCGTCCAGCATGCGGCGCGCCCGCTTGGACAGATAGGCGATGTCGCCGGAGTCGATGCGCACGCCCTTGGGCCGCTTGCCCATGGGTGCCAGCACTTCGTTGAACACCCGAATGGCGTTGGGAATGCCGCTGCGGGTCACGTTGTAAGTATCCACCAGCAGGGTGCAGTTGTCGGGGTACAGCTCCGCATAGCGCTTGAAGGCCTCGAACTCCGAGGGGAACATCTGCACCCAGCTGTGGGCCATGGTGCCCAGTGCGGGAATGCCGTACTGGCGGTCCGCCATGACGCAGGCCGTGCCCACCACGCCGCCGATGTACGCGGCCCGGGCGCCCAGTACCGCCGCGTCGTATCCCTGGGCCCGGCGGGAGCCGAACTCCATGATGGGGCGGCCTTTGGCGGCCCGCACGATGCGGTTGGTCTTGGTGCAGATCAGGCTCTGGTGATTGAAGGTGACCAGCAGCAGCGTTTCGATCAGCTGTGCTTCAATGGCCGGGCCCTCCACAATGACGATGGGTTCGCCCGGGAAGATGGGCGTGCCCTCTTCCACCGCCCAGATGGTGCAGTGGAACTGGAAATTCCGCAGGTAGTCCAAGAAGCGCTGGGAAAAACAGCCCTTGCTCTGCAGATAGGCGATGTCCTCGTCGGAGAAGTGCAGATTGTCGATGATCTGGCAGAACTGCTCCAGTCCGGCCGCGATGGCAAAGCCGCCATCGTCGGGAATTTTGCGGAAGAACATGTCAAACACGCCGACCTTGTCGGCGTAGCCCTCCTCAAAATAGCCCGCGGCCATGGTCAGCTCGTAAAAATCCATCAAAAGGGTAAGGTTGCGCTCCTGGTTGATATTGGTCATAAATGATCCCGGCTTTCTTTCAGTTTGGGTGTATTGTTCCGCCCGCGGGCGGTTGGTCACGGTTTGCGCGGTCCGCGCTGGTCCCGGCGGCGGGCACGGCGCTCGGCCTCTTTCTTGTTCACATACCAGAACAGCAGTCCGTATCCGGTGAAGAACAGCACTGTCAGCACCGCAACCACTTTCACGTACGTGCTGGTCAGCGCGCTTTTCACAAGGGCCAGCCCGTACAGAAACAGGCTGCGGCTCACGTCCTGCCCGGCCACCAGATCCACGGTGCCGATCACCTGCCCCGACAGGCTCAGCGTCAGGGTGCCCACTTTGTCGCCCTGGGACAGGGGCGCGTCCACTCCGTCGGCAGGCACGTCGAAGGAATATTCCATCAGATCGCCGCTGTCGTTGGGCAGAATGGTCTTCATGTCGCTGGCGGGGTACAGCTTCAGCGAGGACACGTCCGCGGAGTAATTCACCTTCACTTCGGTGATGGGAACGTCCGTCTCCAGCGCGGGGCGCACGGAGAAATTGTCAAACACCCAGTCGTACAGCGCGGCGGTGTCGTGAAAACTGTAGGCGTACCCGTCTTCGGCCGCGTCCCAGGGGCAGCCAAGAACCACGGCGATGAAGCTCTCTCCGTTGTCGTTCACCGCGGCGGAGACAAAGTTGCGCCCGGCCGCGTAAGTGGAGCCGGTCTTGATGCCTTTGATATAACTGCGGTAAACCCCCGACGAGGGCTGGATCATCCGGTTGGTGGTGGTGATGAAGTAAGCCGCGTCCGGATTCTGCTCCGGATAGGCGGCCGTGGAGTGCTTGGCGTTGTCCGTGAAGGGCATCCAGTACAGCGAGGTGCCGCACACCGTGCGGAAAATTTCATGCTTCCAGCACTCCTGGGCAATCAAAAACAAATCGTGGGCCGTGGAGTAGTTGCCGCCGTCCATGTCCACCAGACCGTTGGTGCTGGTGAACTGGGTGTTGGTGCAGCCCAGCTCCTTGGCGCGGGCATTCATCATGGCGTAAAAGTTGTTCAGGTTTCCGCCGCTGAGATAATAGCCCACGGCCTCGGCGGCCTCGTTGGCACTGGGCAGCATCATGGCGTACAGCATGTCCAGCGCCCGGACCGTTTCGCCGGGCTGAATGTCCGCGGTGGAAGAGCCCTCTTCGATGATGGCGCCCGTGTACAAAGAGCGCTCGGCCGTGATCATCGTGTTCTCCAGATCCCCCACCTGTTCCATCAGAAGAAGGGCGGTCATCATTTTGGTCAGGCTGGCAATGCTGCGGGGCGTGTCGGCGTCTTTCTCATACACCACAATGCCCGTGTCCAGATTGACAAGGTAGACCTCGGCTGCCGTCAGGCTCACGGTCTCGGGCAGCTCAAAGCCCGCGGCCATGGCGGGCGACGCGCAGACCACGACCAGCAGCACCAGGGCGGCAAAGCAGGCGGCGCATTTTTTCATATGGCATTTCCTCGCAAAAAATGTTAGAATGAACGCAGAATCAAGTGTAAAGTTCCTGCGGCCTGCCAAAAAGGGCATATAATTAAAAGTATTATAGCAGGATTCACAGGAAATGAAAAGTTTTTTGGCGTTGTGCAGGCGCACCGCCGGAAAGGATGGCACTATGGAAATCAAACGAAACGGCACCAACGGCCGCCGCGCGCTGAGCGTGGCGTATGGCGATCTGCTGTACACCAGCGGCATCACCACCACCGATCTTGCGGGGGACATCACCGCACAGACCCAGGACGTTCTCAAACAGCTGGACGACATTCTGTGCCGCGGCGGCACAGAGCGCAGCCGCGTGATCAGCGCCACCATCACTCTGGCGGACATGGCGGATTACGGTGCGTTCAACGCCGTGTGGGACCAGTGGGTCGCAGACGGGTTCGAACCTGTGCGCAGCGTGACCGAGGGGCATTTGGCCGTGCCGGAATACAAGGTGAAAATCTCGCTGATCGCCGCGCTGCGGTAACGGAAAAGGAGGCGGCTCTATGAAGCAGTACGTCATGGCGCTGGACCAGGGTACCACCTCCAGCCGGGCGGTGATTTTTGACGACGCGCAGAACATTGTGGGCATCGCGCAGAAGGAATATGCACAGATCTATCCCCGCGAGGGCTGGGTGGAACACGATCCCATGGAAATTTATGCCAGCCAGTACGGCGTGATGACCGAGGTGCTGGCCCGCAGCGGCCTGTCCGCCAAGGACATCGCCGCCATCGGCATCACCAACCAGCGCGAGACCACCATCGTGTGGGAAAAGAGCACCGGCCGCCCGGTGTACAACGCCATCGTGTGGCAGTGCCGCCGCACCGCAGGCCTGTGCGAGGAGCTGGAGCGCCAGGGAAAAAGCGAGGCCATCAAGCAGAAGACCGGCCTGCTCATCGACGCCTATTTCAGCGCCACCAAAATCAAATGGATTCTGGACAATGTGCCCGGCGCCCGGGAAAAGGCCCGGCAGGGCGAACTGCTGTTCGGCACCGTGGACACCTGGCTGATCTGGAAACTGACGGACGGCCATGTGCACGTCACCGACGTGACCAACGCGTCCCGCACCATGCTGTTCAACATCCACACCCTGCAGTGGGACCCGGAGATCTGCTCCTGGCTGGACATCCCCATGGAGATGCTGCCCGAAGTGCGGGACTCCAGCTGTGTGTACGGCTATGTGGAGATGGGAGGCGCCAAAGTGCCGCTGGCGGGCGCCGCCGGCGACCAGCAGGCCGCGCTGTTCGGCCAGGCCTGCTTTGAGCGGGGCGAAGCCAAGAATACGTACGGCACCGGCTGCTTCCTTCTGATGAACACCGGGGACCAGCCTGTGGAGAGCAAAAACGGCCTGCTGACCACCGTGGCCATCGGCCTGGATGGCAAGGTGCGCTATGCGCTGGAAGGAAGCGTGTTTGTGGGCGGCGCGGTCATTCAGTGGCTGCGGGACGAGATGCGCCTGATCAACGAGAGCGCCGACAGCGAGTATTTTGCGGGAAAGGTGAAGGACTGCGCGGGCGTGTATGTGGTGCCCGCCTTCACGGGCCTGGGCGCGCCTTATTGGGACATGTACGCCCGGGGCGCCATTGTGGGCCTGACCCGCGGCGTGAACCGGAACCACATCATCCGGGCGGCGCTGGAGAGCATCGCCTATCAGACCCGGGACGTGCTGGAGGCCATGCAGGCCGACTGCGGCGCCCGGTTTGCCGCGCTGAAAGTGGACGGCGGCGCTTCGGCCAACAATCTGCTGATGCAGTTCCAGGCGGACATCACCGGCATGGCGGTGGAGCGCCCCAAAGTGCGGGAGACCACCGCCTTGGGCGCCGCGTACCTGGCGGGGCTGGCCGTGGGCGTGTGGAAGGATCTGGACGAGATCCGCGGCCGATGGACGCTGGACCGCGCGTTCCAGCCTCAGATGGAGCCCGAGACCGCCGCCCGCAAGGTGGCCGGCTGGGAAAAAGCGGTGGGCCGCGCCCGGAACTGGACCGCACCGGAATAAACGGTACATTCAAAGCAAAAAGCGCCCTGACCCGATGCGGTCAGGGCGCTTTTTTCGGTTCCTCCGGCGCGCGGCAAAGCTCGTTGATGCTGGTGTTCAATGCCTGTGCCAGCAGCGCCAGTTCGATGTCTGTGACAAAACGTTCGCCGGTCTCAATGCGGCGGATCATGTGGTGGTCCACGTCGTATCCCATCACCTGAAGGCGCGCCGCCAGCCCCCGCTGTGAAAGGCGAGGCGTTTTGGAAAGTCGGATGCGGCGCACATTGGCACCGCAGAGATTGTTGGTTCCGTCATCCGCTTTGATCTTGAACACATCGGCCTCCCGTTCAAATTGGTAAATACTGTTCAACATTCATTATTTTATGTTAGAATGGAGACAATATTGGTAAACACTGTTCAACATGAACAAGTATTTTAACAAAAGGAAAAGGAGAAGCAAAGTGAACAACGCGACCGATTTGAAAGCCAGGCGTATTTACGAATTGCTGTTGGGAATGTACGATCTCAGGAACTATTTTCCGCCGGAAGCAAAGGAAGTAGAGAGCTTGTTCCAACCGGGCAGCGAGTGTTCGGCGCTGCTGGAGCAAGCCTATGCCGCCCGGCGCCGTCTGGGCAGGCGCCTTGGCACCGGCGAAGAGGACGCGGATCTGCTGCAGCTGGTGGAATGTTATGAGGAGCTGGGGGAAAAAGTTGCCTTCAAAATGTACGAATACGGGTGCGGAAAGACTCAGACATCTGCAGAACGAATTCGTCTACATCATCCGTCAGATAGAGAATGTCAAATCCCTTGGATAACACGCGCTCC
>NZ_JBBMFA010000016.1:0-1185 GCF_040096265.1 Ruthenibacterium intestinale | reverse complement strand
CCGCCCCCTTTGCCCCCTCGCTCTGGGGCATGGAAATGATGGAAAACCTTTCAGGTTTACCACATTCCCACACCCCGCCGCTCACCCCCATAACCCCCTCCGACTTTCTCCCTGTCCGAGAGAGAATATTTTATTATTTTTTCCCTGGCCTAAAGGCCATAGGGGGGCATATATTATCAATATATTTTATTCCCTATTTTACGACACGCTAACTTCCTGCTATCCCCTGTACCCCCATAGGGGGGCATATATTATCAATATATTTTATTCCCTATTTTTACTGTTATTATAGCCTGTCCGGGCGGCTCTTGCCAGGCCCCCTGACAGGCTTCTTTTACAGCTCCATACCACCCCAGGTGTGGCTCCGTTCCTGCTCTCTTTCCGGCTGCTGCACTTCTGGCACAGGTAGCAGCTCACGCGCCTTTTCGACCAGGGGCCGGAACTGCTCTGGCAAGTGCCGATCCAGGAAATCCAGCACCGCCCCGATCCCTTCCTGGAGCCGCGCCGAAAACCCGCGCGCCCGGCTCAAATCTTCTTCCAGGTATTCCACCTGCACTTTGAGCTGCCGGTTTTCATTTTCAAGCCGCTGCCGCTCCTGGGCCTCCTTCAGCTTTTCTTTCGTCGAGGGGATTTTCTGCTGAAGCTGTTGGTTTTCTACCTTCAGCTCCCGCACCTTCTGCTCTGCCGCCGCGCCCCGGATCACCGCCGCCTTCAGCTCCTTCACCTGCTCCACCGTCACGCCCTTGACGGCCCCTGTCAGCGTCTTTTCCGGCTGTATTGCGTCCAAATCGGGCTTGACCTTCTCCACCGCTTTCAGCAGCTTCACATTCCCTTGCAGGGCCTTTCTCTGCTTTTCCAGGGCCGCGATCTCCTGCTCTGCCGCTGTCACCTGTTCCTGGATAGCTTCAAGCCGCTGGGCCGCTGCTCTGTACTCTGGCAGCTCCATATGAGGCCGACCACCGCCCAAGCTGATAATCTCAAACTCGTGCGCCTGGGCGATTTCCGTTAGGGATTCTTTCTCCCGTTCCATCCAGGCTTTCCATTCCGTCTGCTTCCGGCCCAGCCCTTCAAATCCCTGCTGCTTTAACGCTTGTTTCATTGATACCCGCGTCGAAAGGCCCCGGCTCTGCTCCGTTGCCACCGGCACGAAGTCCACATGGAGGTGGGGCGTGGCCTCGTCCATGT
>NZ_JBBMFA010000015.1:0-18305 GCF_040096265.1 Ruthenibacterium intestinale | reverse complement strand
AGGGACTTGAACCCATATGAAGTTGCCCTCACTAGAACCTGAATCTAGCGCGTCTGCCAATTCCGCCACATCCGCATTTATGATAAACGCGGGTCGCCCCGCGATTATCGCATGTCTTTGCCGTCATTTTTGACGGCGTAATAGATTTTATCATATCCGTTGATTGATGTCAACTGTTTTTTGCATGATTTTTGCGTTTTTTCTTCCTGCCGGCCAGATATCTTCGCCTCGGATTCCTCCGATAGCCCACAGCGCAGCCACATAAAGAACCGTGATCAGGACTCCACCGCACAAAGTGCGCCCAATTGCGGGCAATGCGATGAGCGGGCGAAGCAAATTCCAAACCAGAGCGGAAAAAGCCATGGCGCACACGGGTTTTACGATCCAGCGCATCCACTGCACTTTCAGCTCTGTCACATGCAATAGCCGCATCCAATTCAACAGACTGGTGAGCAGATTGCTGACCAGCATCACGAACAGGAATCCTTTCATGCCGAAGCGCGGCAGCAGCAGTGCAATCAGAAGAATGCGCAAAAGCGAGTCCACCACAGAATAGCGAAACGTCGCCAACTGCTCGTTCAGCCCTTTCAGAATGCCATCCACCATGCTCTCCAGATACATGAAAGGCGTAAGCGGCCCCAGGACCGCAATATAAAAGCCGATTTCACTGCTCTGGTACAGCACCTGCGCCACGTCATACGCAAAAACCGTGTACAAACCACTTGCCAGTATGGACAAGGCAAGGGTCAAAAGCAACACGCGGTTGACCAGATAGCGCAGAGCCTGCTTTCTTCCCTGCACATACGCCTCCGTGATCTCCGGCATCAAAAGCGTGGAAAGCGTTCCCAAAAAGGAAAATGGAAAAAACAGAACGGGCATGGCCATTCCTTTTAATGCGCCGTATTGACTGAGAGCCGTCTCGCGGCTAAGCGTGAAAAGCGCCAGGCAGGCCGGCACCATGACGTTTTCCACAGACCGAAGCGCACTGGTCAGATACTGATTGGCGCAGATTGGCGCCAGAATCTGCCACAGCTGGTTCCATAACCCGTCTACCGCTTTCGACGGGCCGGGCAGTTCTTTGGAAGACGCGCGGTAAAACGCCAGCATCAGGCACCAGCTGCTGACCTCACTGATGGTGTTTCCCAACACCACAGCCGCACAGGATCTGGTGATGTCCTGCGCATCGACTGCATGAAGCGCGCAGGCAACCACCCCAATGCGCACAGCCTGTTCAAACAGTTGTGCAATGGAATTGGGCCGCACCTCCCGGACCGCCATAAAATAGCCCCGCCAGACCGCACTCATGGCCATGAACGGGAGACTGGGTGCCAGAATGCGCAGAGGCAGCAATGCCCGCGCATCCCGCAGCCAGAGCTGTGCCGCCCAAGGGGCGGCAGCATACAAAAGCATTCCCGCCAGAAAACCGAGCCCGCAGCCAAGCGACAAAACGGATTTCATGGCTCTGCGGGCTTTGCCGGGACATCCGCCCGCAAACAGCTGCGCACAGATACGCGTTGCCGCCACGGAAAGACCTGCCGTAGCAAATGTGACCGCCAGCGTATACACAGTATAAATCAGCTGATAAAGCCCCATTCCTTCCGCGCCGATTCTCGCCGCAATGTAAACGCGAAAAAACATTCCGATCGCCCGCAAAAGCAGCCCCGTCGCCGTCAGGATGGCTGCATTGCGCACATAACTCTGCCGCTGCATATCTGCCCTCCTCTCGTTTATTTATACGGAGAGCGACCGCAAAGTATGTGCGGGCACCAAAAAAGGAACGCCTGCTTTCGCAGACGTTCCTTGCGCTATTTCTTATTTTTCCTTTAAAAGTGCTTCCACGACGTCCGCCGCTTTGTCCAGATGATCCGTCTCAAAGGATTCGATCACACCCAGATCTGCCTGTTTGGCCAGTTCCGGATCAATGGGGCACTGTGCCAGCACCGGCAGATGATACCGCGCGGCAATCTCCTGCACATGGCTCTCGCCAAACACATACAGTTTTTTGCCGCAGTCCGGACAAACCGCATAGCTCATGTTCTCCACAATGCCAAGAATGGGCACGTTCATCATATTGGCCATCTTCACAGCCTTTTCCACGATCAGGCCCACCAGCTCCTGCGGACTGGTCACCACAATGATTCCGTCCACAGGCAGCGTCTGGAACACGGTCAGGGGCACATCACCCGTTCCCGGCGGCATGTCCACAAACATGAAATCCACATCTTTCCAGATGACTTCCTGCCAGAACTGTTTCACCGCGCCGGCAATCACCGGGCCGCGCCAGACCACCGGATCGGTCTCATTGTCCAGCATCAGGTTGACGCTCATGACGTCCACACCTGTACGGCTGCGCACCGGATAACAGCCAAGCTCGTCTGCTACTGCGCGCGTATGAATGCCAAACAGCTTCGGGATGGACGGTCCCGTAATATCCGCATCCAAAACAGCAGAATGATATCCGCGACGATTCATCAGCACCGCCAGCATTGCGCTGGTCATACTTTTGCCGACGCCACCCTTTCCGCTGACTACACCGATCACCTTTTTAATACTGCTCAGCTCATGGGGCGGCTCATGGAAATCCTGCGGCTGCTGCCTGGACGGGCAGTTGGAACCGCAGCTTGAGCAGTCATGGCTGCATGTCTCGCTCATAAACTTCAATCCTCCATCTGCTTGTTTTTCCATTATTATAGGCTTTGCCCATTCCAGTGTCAACCGAAGGAAGCTTCTGTGGTCATTCCCGCTTCAGCCGCACCTGGCGCCCGCGCGTTCTTTTTAAAAATTTTTTGAAATTTTGAAGCAAATCCGTTATACTGGTCGTAATATTAGGTGAAACGGGAAAGGCACATCCCCCCACACGATGTTTCAAACGGGAGCGCGAAACCATTACGAGGAGGATTTTTTATGACATCTTGGCTTTATTCGGCGGACGTTTCGCCTTATATGATCATCAACGCATTTTTTCTTTACAGCTTTTTGGGCTGGGTAATGGAATGCATTGTCATTCGCCGCGAAAAGGGCGTTTGGGAAAACCGTGGTTTTGTCCACAGTCCGTTCTGCATCATTTACGGGTTTGGCGCCATTCTCGGGTATGCATTGCTGCGTCCCTTTTCGCACAATTTGGTGTTGCTGTACCTGATCGGCGCCGTGCTGGCCACGCTGTTTGAGTACCTCACGGCGCGCCTGATGCTGGGTCTGTTCGGAAATCTCTGGTGGGATTATTCCAACAAGCCTTTCAATTATCAGGGCATCTTGTGTCTGGAAAGCACGCTCGGCTGGGGGCTCATTTCGGTATTTCTGTTCGGCTTCCTGCACAAACTGGTGTTTGGAGCCGTGGCGCTTTTGCCGCCTTTCGCATGCGTATCGCTGGCCTATCTTCTGCCCGCCGGATATCTGATCGACTTTTTCATCAGCATGCGAACCGCGTTCGCCGCTCAGGAAGAGCCCATTTCGCTTTCCAAATTCTTTGGTCGCTGACAGGAGGTCATTCCGTGTTACAATGTGCAAAAGAAAAATTCGGCCCGGTTTCTGTTCCCCATGATCCGGAATATCTGGCTTTGGTTGCAGACATTCTGGAACATCCGGACGTTCTTTCCATGGAACAGTACACACAGCATGGAGAAACGACCTGCCTGCGTCACAGCCTGAATGTTTCTTATCTGAGCTATCTCTATTGCCGCGATCATGGGCTGGATGCCCGGGCCGTCGCGCGCGGCGGACTGCTGCACGATCTGTTTTTATACGACTGGCATCTTTACCGCCGCCAGCCCGGCGAACGGCTGCATGGGTTCGAACATCCCAGCAAAGCGCTGGCCAACGCCCGTGAACGTTTTTCACTGACGGAAAAAGAAGAAGACATCATTTTGCGGCACATGTGGCCGCTGACCATCACGCCGCCCCGCTTTCCGGAGTCCTATGTGGTTGTGATGTTTGACAAATACTGCAGTCTGATGGAAACCTTCCACCGCCCCGTTATGGAACTGCTGGAAAACCGCGACCTGCACAAAGAAATCCCCGTATAAATTCAAAAGCCCCGGCACTCACATGAGTGCCGGGGCTTTTTTGCCGTTTGCGCCTCAGCGCTCCCGGCTTGCAATCTCTTCCAGAATCTGTGCCTTAAATTCTGCAACGGTCTTGGTACCGCCTTTTTCCTCTTTGCGGGCGCGGACGGAAACCGTGCCGTCCTCCATCTCCTTAGCGCCCACCACCAACATATAGGGAACTTTCTCCAGCTGCGCCTGACGGATCTTGTATCCCATCTTTTCGTTGCGGTCATCCACCGTCACGCGAATGCCGGCCTCGTCCAGTTCAGCCGCCACTTTCCGTGCATACTCACGATGCGCCTCGCTGATAGGAATCATGCGAACCTGCTCCGGAGCCAGCCACACCGGGAAAGCGCCCGCGAAGTGCTCGATCAGGATGCCGATGAAGCGCTCGATGGAGCCGAACACCACACGGTGCACCATGACCGGACGATGTTTCTGACCGTCTTCGCCAATGTACTCCAGTTCAAAGCGCTCCGGCAGTTGGAAGTCCAGCTGAATGGTGCCGCACTGCCAAGTGCGTCCGATTGCGTCCACCAGATGGAAGTCGAGTTTCGGGCCATAGAAGGCACCGTCGCCCTCGTTGATTTCATAAGGACGGCCCAGTTCATCCATGGCGGCCTTCAGCGCATCGGTCGCCATCTCCCAGTCCTCCAGCGCGCCCATGTGATCTTCGGGCATGGTGGACAATTCGATGTGATACTCAAAACCGAACAGCGAATAAACCTGGTCAATCAGGCGTACAACGCCGATGATCTCGTCCTTGATCTGGCTAGGCATCATGAAGATATGCGCGTCGTCCTGCGTAAAGCAGCGCACACGCATCAGGCCGTGCAGTGCGCCGGAAAGCTCATGCCGGTGCACCAGGCCCAGCTCGCCTACACGCAGAGGCAGATCACGATAGGAATGCGGCTGTGTTTTGTACACCAGCATACCACCCGGGCAGTTCATGGGTTTGATGGCAAAATCCGTGTCATCAATGACCGTGGTATACATGTTCTGCTTGTAGTGATCCCAATGGCCGCTGCGCTCCCACAGGCTGCGGTTCAGAATCATGGGGGTGCTTACTTCCTGATAGCCCGCCTTGTGGTGTACTTCACGCCAGTAATCAATCAGCGTATTTTTCAGCAGCATGCCTTTGGGCAGGAAGAAGGGGAATCCGGGGCCTTCTTCCATCAGCGCAAACAGACCCAGTTCTTTTCCCAGTTTGCGGTGATCACGTTTTTTTGCCTCTTCCAGCATGGCCAGATGTGCCTCCAGCTCGCTAGCCTTGGGGAAGGCGGTGCCGTACACGCGGCACAGGCTGTCTCTGGACGCATCGCCGCGCCAGTAAGCGCTGGCCGTGCTCAAAATCTTGACCGCCTTCAGCGCGCCCGTGCTCATCAGATGCGGGCCCGCGCACAGGTCGGTAAAATCGCCCTGGGTATAAATGGAAAGCTGCCAGCCCTTCTCGGCATATTCTTCCAGCAGTTCCAGCTTGTAATCCTGACCGGCAAACAGCTCGCGGCCTTCTTCCAGAGTAATAAAGCGTTTTTCCACAGGAAGATCCGCTTTGACGATTTTCTTCATCTCGGCCTCAATATCCGCGAACTGCTCCGGGGTAAAGGGCTCCACTCCGCCGATGTCGTAATACCAGCCGTCATCCAGCGCCGGTCCGATTCCGAATTTCGCCTGCGGCCACAGATGCTGGATTGCCTGTGCCATCACATGGGCCGCCGTATGCCAGAATGCATGCTTGCCGTCCTTGTCTTCAAAGGTCAGAATCTCCAGGCTGCAGTCTTTTTCCAGCGGCGTACGCAAATCGCAGGCCTCTCCGTCCACGCGGGCGGCACAGGCGGCTTTGTAAAGCCCCATGCCCAGACTTTTGGCGATGTCCGCCGGGCAGACGCCCGCTTCGAATTCTTTGACCACATTGTCTTTCAGGGTCACGCGAATCATAGTATTTCCTCCTTTTATAAAACAAAAAAGCTCATCCCGTAACATACAACATACGGGATGAGCTGAGAAAAGCCCATGGTTCCACCCGAATTGCGTTTCGCATTGGAAACGCCACTCTTTGCCGGCTGTAACGGGCCGTGCCCGGCAGGGGTTCTCCCCCACACTCTGCGGTGGTAACGCGCCCTTGGCCTGCAAGACTGCTTTCAGCACACGGCAGTCCTCTCTGGTGCGGCATTCAGTGCGCGCATTGTCCGCATCAACGCTTTTGCGGGATGTGCCCTTATCTTACTGCACTTTTCAGGGCAAGTCAAGCCTTTCGCCTCTTTCCCACCCCCTTTTTTACAAAAAAAGAAGCCATTTCCGGCGCAGCTTGTGTGAAAGCTTTGTAACAATTTCTTGACAAGGTGTTAGGCAGGCTTTACAATAGAAAACATGATTTAATGTAATTTTTAGGGCAAATGGTACGTCGTTTGCCTTTTTGACCGATTTTCCTGATAAATTTTGACTTGTAAACGGCATTTTGCCCTGCAAATTACTTTTATTCATACCTGAAAATACGCAATTTGGGGGCTTCAGCATTTTGTGCGGGGGCTGATTAATTGTGCGCTTCAGGGCAAGAACTGAATTGAATAGGAGTGACTGAACATGCCAGTATGGGCGACCATCGCCATCGCTGTCGTGCTGAGTGCCGTTGTGGGAACAATTGCGTTTTTCGCAGGCGTTTCCCATCGCCGCAAGATTGCAGAAGCAAAAATCGGCAGCGCCGAGGAAGAAGCCAAGCGTCTTGTAAACGACGCAATGAAAACAGCGCAGCAGAAGCGAAAAGAAGCACTTGTGGAAGCGAAGGACGCTGCGCTTCAAATGAAGACCGAAGCCGACAAGGAAATCAAGGAACGCCGCAATGAACTGACCCGTCAGGAGCGTCGTCTGGACCAAAAAGAAGAGGCCCTGGACCGCAAAGTGGCCAACATGGAGCAGAAAGAAGAAGAGCTTCAGAAACGGACGGAACTTGCCGAGGCAAAATTGGCTGAGATCGAGCAGATCCGTACCCGTGAACTGGAACGCCTGGAGACGATTGCCGGTCTTTCCAGTGAAGATGCCAAACAGCTGCTGCTCTCCAACCTGGATCAGGAACTGACCCATGAGAAAGCCATGCACATTGCAGCTTATGAAGCGCAGACCAAAGACGAGGCGGAAGTCATCGCCCGCGAACTCATCAGCCAGGCGGTGGCCCGCTGCGCGGCCGATCATTCCAGCGAAGCGACGGTATCGGTTGTGCCGCTGCCCAGCGATGAAATGAAGGGCCGCATCATCGGCCGTGAGGGCCGCAACATCCGCGCACTGGAAAATGCCACCGGCGTGGATCTGATCATTGACGACACCCCCGAAGCGATCACGCTTTCCAGCTTTGACCCTGTGCGCCGCGAAATTGCCCGCATGACGCTGGAGCGTCTGATCAGTGACGGCCGCATTCATCCCGCGCGCATCGAGGAAACGGTGGACAAATGCCGCCGCGAACTGGAGCTGACCATGAAGCGCGAAGGCGAAAAAGCCGTCATGGATGCCGGACTGCATGGCCTGCATCCCGATATCGTAAAGCTGCTGGGCCGCCTGCGTTTCCGCACCAGCTATGGTCAGAACGTGCTGAACCACTCTCTGGAAGTTTCTTACCTGGCCGGTATTATGGCTGCGGAACTCGGTTTGAATGTGACCCAGGCCAAACGCGCCGGTCTGCTGCATGACATCGGCAAGGCGCTTGATCACGAGATCGAAGGCAGCCATATCAGCATCGGTGTGGAAATTGCCAAGAAATACAAAGAGAATCCTGCCATTGTACACGCGATCGAAGCGCATCACGGTGACGTGGAGCCCAAGACCGCTCTGGCCTTCCTGGTGATGGCAGCCGACGCGATCAGCGCAGCCCGTCCCGGTGCACGGCGTGAGAATCTGGAGAGCTACATCAAACGTCTGGAAACGCTGGAAGAAATTTCGAACAGCTTCGAAGGCGTGGAACGCAGCTTTGCCATCCAGGCCGGCCGCGAAGTGCGCATCATGGTCAAGCCGGAAGCTATTTCCGACGATCAGCTGGTCATTCTGGCGCACAGCATTTCCCGCAAGATCGAGGAAGATCTGGATTATCCCGGACAGATCAAAGTCAATGTCATTCGCGAATCGCGCGCAGTGGAATACGCAAAATAAACGCAAAAGCCGTGTCCCCAATCCCGGGGCACGGCTTTTTCATGTTTGCCATTGTATTCCTCCCACATTTTGGTTATACTATAACAACGCGCTGTATGCGCCAAAACCAAACAAGGAGAATGCTTTATGAAACGCTTTATTGCCACCGTGCTTGCATTGGCTTTGTCTGTAAGCCTGACTGCCTGTGCGGGAACATCCTCTTCTTCTACACCCCCCAAGGACTATACGCAAATTATTATGGACACCCGCACGGATGATTTGAACGAGAGTTATGCCATTACCGCCGGGCAGAACGGCGAGCAGCCGACTTTAAGCCTGGACCCCAATGGTACGGATGAAGAACAGGCGAAATCCATGATTGAAATGCAGATGAGCACGCTGGGACTGCCCACCGATGATTTGGCCTCTTTGGGCACCTATGCGTACAGCCTCTCTTTGATGAACGTGCAAGCCTATATGGTCGGCATTTTCAAACCGGCTTCCGGAAGCGAAGAGACGGTGCGGATCGCGCTGGAAAATTATCTTTCCAACTTGCAGCGCAGCTTTGAAAACTACCTGCCGGATCAGTATGAAATTGCCAAAAACGGAACCGTCAAGGAGCTGAGTTCCGGTGAGATCGTGATTGTTGTTTGCGAAGACAGTGCCACGGTTTTGAAGGCAATTGAGGATGCACTGAAATAATAAAAAAGCCCGCGGAATCTGCCGCGGGCTTTTTTGGAAACGTTGCGCCGTTCCGATGGTTTATGCTATACTGAATGCAATCTCAAAACACTGGAGGAAACGCTTTGAAAGCGAGCATCGTAATTCCCAACCTCAATGGAGCCGGGTGGCTTCGTGACTCGATCGAATCTGTGTGGGCCCAGACAGAGCAGGACTTTGAATTGATCGTCGTGGACAACGGCTCTACGGACGAAAGTCTTGCGATTGCCGAAAGTTATGTGGGGCACGAGCGGTACACCCTTGTAAAAAATGATCATAACACCGGTTTTTCCGCTGCTGTGAACGCCGGAATTCGCCTGGCCAAAGGAACCTATGTGGTTCTGTTCAACAATGACGCTTTTGCCGAACCGGATTGGCTGGCACAGCTGATCGCCATGGCAGACACCGACCCGCGTATTTTTGCAGTGCAAAGCCTGATGATCCGGCATTTTGACCGGGAACTTGCCGACGACGCCGGCGACTATGTGACGCTTTTCGGCTGGGCCTGCAAACGGGGTGACGGCATGTACTGGCGGCGCTATCAGAAACCGCAGCGCATCTTTTCTGCCTGCGGCGGCGCCAGTCTGTACCGCAAAAGCATTCTGGATGAAATCGGCCTGTTTGACGAACTGTTTTTCGCCTATTTTGAAGATGTGGATATCTCCTGGCGTGCCAACAGCCTGGGATACAAAAACATGTATTGCCCTGCCGCCAAGTGCTACCATATCTGCGGCGCAACCACCGGCGCAGTGCGCTACAACGAATTCAAAAGCGTGCAGAGTGGGCGCAACAGCATTTTGCTTCCCTACAAAAATATGCCGCTGCTGATGTTCATCATTAACTTTGTGCCTCTTCTGGCAGGATATCTTTTAAAAGTTCTGATGTTCGGTCTGAAAGGATTCTGGACGCCTTATATCAGAGGTGCACGCGAAGCCTTCCACGCCATTTCTAAAATTCAAAAGCCCAAATTCCGTATCAGGAATCTCCCCTACTACATTTTAATCGAGTTCTGGATGATTTGGAATGTATTCGTTTATGTGGATTATCGGGTTCGGCGCGCACTGGGCATCAAATGACATTTTTCAGCACTGTACACAAAAAGGGCATCTTTTTTTCACACACAGGCCTCATTGTTCACGAAAAATTTTCTTGCAAGTACCATTCTGTAAGCTATAATGAAAATAGAAATCCTGCTTTGGCGGATTGGAGAAAGGAAGCGATCGTATGAGTTTTTTGAGCAAGGCTATCGGAATCGGGGTTGCCGCAGCTGCGGCTGCCGTCGCGGTAAAGGTTGCGAAAAAATATGAGGAAAACAAAGAACTGGACGCCCTGCAGGAAGAGCAGGAAATCCCTGAAACGGATTCTTCTTTGGATGCGGAACCTCAGCCTTATTATGAAGAGCAGGCCGAACCTGCGGAGGTCATGGAAGAAAAGACCACCCGCAGCGCCGTTACAGAAATTGTGGAGAACGTACAGCGTGCGGCCACGGACGTTTGGAGTGATACCCGCGGCAAGGTGAAGGAAGCTGCCGGGAAAATGGGCGTAGATGCCGATGAAGTCGGCTCCGCTTTGGGCGAAGCCGGCCGGGCGCTGGTCGGTGCCGGAAAGGCCGTGGCGGACGCCGGTGTGGCGGTTGCCGCAAAGGTGGCGGAAAAAGCGCCTGACGTGGTAGAAAAGGTCAAAGGTCAGGCCGGTGAGTTGGTCAGCCAGATCAAAGATACCGTCTACGCCGTGGCTGCCGATGAAGAAGACGAACCTGAGATGGGGCTGACGCCCGAAGATTTCGTTTATGAGGCCCCGGATGAACCGGAAGAACCGGAGTTCCCCGCCGGCGAGGAGCCGCGCGAACCATTGCCTGAAGAGGAAGAGAAGGATCCTTTAACTTAAACAAAAAAGGAAGGCGGCTTTGTAAGCCGCCTTCCTTTTTTGCTTTTATTGATTCAAAATCGCCATAAATTCATCGCCGGTAATGGTTTCTTTTTCCAGCAGATAATGTGCGATTTCATGAAGCTTGTCGTTGTTTTCTTTCAGGATGTTGATGGCTTTCTCATGTGCCTGACGGATCAGAGAAACCACTTCTTTGTCGATCTGGGCGCTGGTTGTCTCACTGCAGGCCAGCGAAGCGTCGCCGCCCAGATACTGGTTGTTCACCGTCTCCAGCGCGGTCATATCAAATGTCTCGCTCATGCCAAGACGCGTCACCATGCTGCGCGCCAGTTTGGTCGCCTGCTCAATGTCATTGGAGGCACCGCTGGTCACGCTTCCGAACACCAGTTCCTCTGCGCTGCGCCCGCCGGTAAGCGTTGCAATTTTCGCCAGCGCCTCTTCTTTGGACAAAAGCACCGTATCTGTGTCCGGCGTCTGCATGGTATACCCCAAAGCGCCGGATGTGCGGGGCACAATGGTGATCTTGGTGACCGGCGCCGAATTGGACTGCTTCGCTGCCACCAGCGCATGGCCCACCTCGTGGTAAGCCACCACTTCTTTTTCGTGCTGTGTCAGCACTGCATTTTTGCGCTGATAACCGGCGACGATCACATCCACGGATTCTGTCAGATCCGCCTGCGTCACAATGCGCCGGTTCTGCTTGATGGCACGCAGAGCCGCTTCGTTGACCAGGTTGGCCAGCTCGGCGCCGGAACAACCGGCCGTCGCCTTCGCAATAGCACTGTAATCAATGTCATCCGACATCATGACTTTCTTGGCGTGGACCTTCAAAATGGCCTCACGCGCTTTCAAATCCGGCAGTTCCACGGGCACGCGGCGGTCAAACCGACCGGGACGGAGCAATGCCTTATCCAGCGTTTCCGGGCGGTTGGTGGCCGCCAGAATCACGACGCCGGACGAACCGTCAAACCCGTCCATTTCACTGAGCAGCTGGTTCAGCGTCTGTTCGCGCTCATCGTTTCCGCCGATACCGGACCCGTCTCGCTTTTTACCAATGGTATCGATCTCATCGATAAACACAATGCACGGCGCTTTTTCCTTGGCCTGCTTAAACAAATCGCGCACGCGGGCTGCGCCCTGGCCTACAAACATCTCAACAAATTCCGAACCCGCGATGGAGAAGAACGGAACGCCTGCCTCGCCGGCCACAGCCTTTGCCAGCAGTGTTTTACCGGTACCCGGAGGGCCCACCAGCAGCACGCCTTTCGGCATTTTCGCACCGATGGAATTGTATTTTGCAGGATTATGCAGAAAGTCCACGATCTCTGCCAGCGCCTCTTTGGCCTCTTCATCACCAGCTACATCCGCAAAGGTTTTGCCTGTTTGACTGGCCACATACATCTTGGCACCCGATTTTCCCATGCCAAACATCATGGAGTTTCCGCCCATTTTCTTTTGCATATAGCGGGAAAGCAAAATCAGTGGAAGCATCAACAGCAATGTTGGGAACAGCCACGTAAGCAAAAAGGTCATTAAAAAGCTGTTTTCCTGCGGAACAACGCGATTGAATTTGATGTCCGGATGTTCACTCAACCGATCCACCAGATTGTCATCCGGCCAAACACCCGTAGAATAATAGACCGAGCGGCCATTTTCATCTGTAGAAGAGAAAAGGATCTCCTGCCCTTCCTCATCCAGTTCCACCGCATCAACTTTTCCATCGTCGATCATCTGCAGGAATGTGCTGTAATCCACCTGCGTGATCTGAGCGTTGTTTACCTTCGGCATCACAAAAACATTCAAAAGCATCATGACGACCAGAGCAGCGATCGCATAATACAAATAGGGACTCCTCTTGGGAATCTTTGGGTCTTGATTCATAATTTAAATTCACTCCTCATTTGATGGCCGTTTGTAGCCATGCTTTTATTTTAGCGTTTCTTTATGAAAAAAAACAGAGTGAATTGTGAATACAACATGAAATAATTGGGCATTTGGCGCGAAAGATGCTATAATAATAATCAAATTCAAAAAGGAGAAACCATCATGACAGCAGCACAGCGACGCGAGTCCATTGTCACCTCTTTAAAACAGGCAAGCGGCCCTGTCAGCGCCAGTAAGCTGGCTCGGGAGCTGGGGGTCAGCCGCCAGATCGTAGTCGGTGATGTGGCCCTTCTCCGCGCCGCAGGCACCCCTGTTTTGGCCACTCCCCGCGGATACATGCTCCAGACAGCGCCGGGTGCCGATCGAATGACCGTGGTGTGCCGCCATGCACAGGAAGCACTTCTGGATGAGTTGTATACCATTGTCGACTGCGGGTGCGGCGTTCTGGATGTATTGGTCGAACATCCCGTATACGGTCAGCTATCCGGTCAGCTGCAGATCTTCAGCCGCTACGATGCCGATTTATTCTGGCAGGCCCTGCAGGCCAATGCCGCACAGCCCTTGTGCAGCCTGACAGGCGACGTGCACCTGCACACCCTCTCCTGCCCTACCCCCGCCCAACGGGACCGCGTTCTGGAAGCACTGCGGCAAAAAGGATATCTGTATCAAAAATAAATCTTGAGACGAATTTTTTTAAAAAAGGTCTAGACAAATCGAAGAAACCATGCTATAATAATTTTCGCCGTGGAGGATTAGCTCAGCTGGTTAGAGTGCCTGCATCACACGCAGGAAGTCTGGGGTTCGAGTCCCTAATTCTCCACCAGAAACATCCGATGATCAATGATCATCAGATGTTTTTTTATGCCCGCAACACGGTCTCTTCTGTGAGACCCTTTGGAATATTCCGTGTCATTGACTTTCCTTTGTCCGGGCTTTATAATGAAGTCAAAAGTTATATCGTGTCACGATATAGTTGTGAGGAATTGCATATGGCGCAAAACACACCCATGACGGAAGCCATGTACTATCTGCTTTTAGCCTTGACCCGTCCCGCCCATGGATACCGGCTGATGCAGCAGGTCAACGAGGCCAGCGGCGGGCGCGTGAGCATGGGACCGGGAACGTTATACGGTCTTCTTTCAAAAATGGAAAAGGACGGTATGATTCAACTGCAGCAGCAGGATGAACGCCGAAAGACATATGCGTTGACGCCACTGGGTCGCAATGTGCTGAAGCAAGAATTTGAGCGGCTTCAGATGCTGGTAAACGACGGAAAGAAAGCGCAGGTGGAACAGTTGTGAAACACGTTTATCGCTTTTCTCTTCCCGGCTGGGCAGTGCCTCAACAGGAAGAATTTTACGCGCTTATGGCACGCCGCGGCCTGTTTGTTGAAAAGCGCGGATTTTTGCTGACGCGATTTAGCAAAGGGGACCCAGCCGAGCTTTTGTATCGATTGGATGCCGCCCCTTCCCGCGGGCAGCCGCCGGAAGAAGAACGCCTTCAATTCTATGAGAGCTGCGGTTGGCATTTCGTCTGCAAAGCGGATTATTTTCATCTGTACTGCGCTGAAAAAGGTGCCGGTGAACTGCACACGGACGCTGCCTGGCAAAATGAAACTTTGCTTCCCGTTCGCAAAAGCCTTCGGGATGAACTGATCGGAGCGGGAGTTCAGGTTGTCTTCTGGCTTCTGTTGTTTTTCTTGAACTTTTGGGTAAACGGCGGAATCCGCGGAGACTTGACCGTTTCAGAAACGACCGTTCTTTTCCTGGCGCAGTGCGGGTTTGTTCTTCCGGCGCTTCTCATCCTCTTAATTTTACTGAAACTGTTCACTTCCGCTCTGGCCATGCACGGCTTTACCAATTATCTCCGAAGTGTCCGGGGCGAAAAAATCACCCGCCTGTCCCTGCGCGGATTCCTCTTTTGCGAATATGGCACTGCAATGTTCTATGCCGCAGTTTTTCTGGCATTGATCTGTACGCTGATTTTGCTGACGCCACGTACTGTTCCCATGGGGCAGGAGCCCAGCAGCCAGGTCCTGCTCCGCCTGGAACAACTGGAACCCAATGCCACTGTGCTGCAGGGAACCGGAAGCCTTGGGCAGGAAAGCGGCCAAACCGAGGTAGTCGATGTTCCCCTGGCTTCTCTGCAGCTTCACAATCTGCAGCTCAGCGACACAAACGGCAACACCCCCTGGCTTGATCAGCATTATATTCAGCTTTCCGGTCCTCTTGATCCGGTTTTGGTCGCTCAAAGCATGGCCAAGTACCTGTCTTTGGGAGATCCTCTTCCTGTGAAAGAACCGCTTCCCGCCGGGATTGACTGTGCTTTTCTGGATGACAGCCGGACGGATCTCATCGAAGTTTGTCTTGCCAGCGGAAACCGGATCCTGCACATTCAATATCTGGGAAGCGCATCCGATGCCCAAACTGTTATGGCGCTTGCCAGCCAGGCTCTGACGGAAAATTCAAAAAGCGGCGTTTGACACGCCGCTTTTTTCATGCAAAAACCCCTTGTACCAAAAGCATATACAGTACGGTGCCACCGCCGACTGAAAGCAGAGTATTCCGTTTCCAGCAATGCAGCGCTACCACAGCTGCCACTGCCAGTATTTCTGCCGCACCGTGAGGCGGAGCCATCCATTCAACATCCTTCAAGCAATAAACGACCAGCAGTCCCATCGCGGCACCTGGCAGAACCTTTCCCAAATAGGAGATTGCTTTCGGCACCGGCCTTTCTTTCGGGAACAGCCAGAAGGGAGCAAAGCGCGTCAGTGCCGTTGCCGCCGCCAAAACGCCCACCAAAAAAATTTGCTGTGCAGCTCCAATGCTCACGCCTCCGCTCCTCCTTCCATGTGGTTTTGCCCGACCAGCAAAAGTACCACGATCATCGCCATCGCCGGAACAATAAAATTTGTCTGAAACAGCACCAGACAAAGTACGGACGCGCCCAATCCGATCAGAGCCGGGCGATGTTCTCTTGTCTGCAGCCACTGTTCCGTAAACATGGTTACAAACAGCGCTGTCATCACAAAATCCACGCCGCGGGTGTCAAAGGGCAAGGCGGCTCCCAGCAGGGCCCCTGCCGCCGAAGCGACCACCCAGTACATCTGATTCAAAGCGGAAACTGCCAGCCAAAAGCGCCGGGCTTCCACTCCGCTTGGCGGCGAAGTGGAAACCAAAATGGAATAGGTTTCATCCGTTAGAGAAAAAATCAGATATGGTTTGCTTTTTCCTGCTTCCCGATACCGCTCCAGCATGGACAGACCGTAGAATACATGCCGTGCATTGAGCATCAGCGTCAGCAAAAAAGTGCCCGCCGGGTCAAACACCCCCAGCATGGGAACCGCCGCATACTGCGCCGCCCCTGCATAGACCGCCAGACTGCACAAAACGGCAAGCCATACAGGGTATCCTGCATTCCGCATGAGCAATCCATAGGCAAAGCCCAGGAACAGATAGCCGGTCAAAACCGGGATTGTGTGCGGGAATGCGGCCCGCAGCGTTTTTGCATCCAAAATCTCCGCCTCTTTTTTGCAAGAATCAAGAGAAAGTATAGCACAAACTCTTAAAACGTGCTATACTGTCAAAGCGGCATGTCCGCAGGGCAACTTAGCATTTTGTGCCCTCCGCACGTTTGTGCGGACCATCCCCACGGCCCGGCGGCACCGTGAGGGCTAAAATCTTGCCGCAAAGTCTCCCGCGCGCCGTTTTGCGAGAGGCGGAAAGTGAATAATGAGAACTACACGAATTGTCCGCGCCGCGCTGATTGCCGGCATTTACGTTGTGCTCTGCCTTGTGCTTCAGCCTTTTTCCTACGGGCCGGTACAGGTGCGCATCAGTGAAGCACTCACGCTTCTTCCGGTCTTTACGCCGGATGCCATCTGGGCGGTGACACTGGGCTGCTTTTTGAGCAACCTGTTCAGCATGAGCCCCTGGGATATGCTGTTTGGAACTTTGGCCACTTTTCTGGCCGCTGTCTCCACCTATCAGCTTCGCCACATTCGCTTCAAAGGAGTTCCCTTTCTCTCCTGCCTTCCGCCGATCCTGTTTAATGCGGTGATTGTCGGCGCGGAAATCACTTATATTTTCATGCCCGAAACTGCCAGCGTACCGGTTCTGTTGTTCAACATGGTCACCGTTGGGCTCGGGCAGGTCGTCAGCTGCGGCATTCTGGGCTTGCTGCTGGTAAAAACCATTGAAAAAACGCCGCAGCTTCGCGGCTGGGTTGAGGCAAACAAATGAAAATCACCACTGTTTTATGGGATTGGAACGGCACTTTGATGAACGATGTTCCCTTGTGCTGCGAACTGCTGAATCATCAGCTTACACGGCACGGCTACGCCCCGGTGGGCGGGCTGGATGCCTATCGCCGTGTATTCCGCTTTCCCATTGAACAGTATTATCAGGATGCCGGCTTTGATTTTTCCCGTCATCCCTATTCGCAGCTGGCACAGGAATATGCGGTTCTTTACGCATCACGCTGTGAAAGCTGCCCGCTGCAGCCGAACGCGGAGGCAGTTTTGCGTAAATTGCAGGCGCTGGGGCTTCATCAGTTTATTCTGTCGGCTTCCGAACAGAAAGCGCTGGAGCAACAAGTGGCCTTTTACGGGCTGCGCGAATATTTTGAGGCTCTTCTTGGGCTGAACAACGTGTATGCGCACAGCAAAGTGGACGTTGGGCTGACCTGGCTTCAAAAAAGCGGTACGCCTGCTTCCTCTGTTTTGATGGTGGGCGACAGCGTTCATGATTACGAAGTATCACAAGCGCTTGGAACACGTTGTGTTCTGTACGCAGGCGGTCACCAGCCTGCGGATGTTCTGGCAGCCACCGGGGCTCCGGTGGTAAACGGTCTGGACCAGATTTTTTCTTATCTTTAAAATGCAGAAGGCGGCGCCGAATGTTCGGCGCCGCCTTTTTTGATCAAATTCGGCTTCCAAACTGAATTTTCTGTGCTATACTGAAAGCGAAAAGGGAGGGTTTGCTATGGATTCATTTTTGGAACAAACGGTATGGCAGCGCATGGAGCGGACCGCAAAAGCGCTGGAACAAAATAATATGAAGGGGTACTGTGTCAAAACGCGAGCCGATGTTATCCCGCTTTTAAAAGAACTGATCGCAGAAAACGCCACGGTAGCAGTGGGCGGAAGCGTCAGTCTGGACGAATGCGGCGTCCTGGACTTTCTGCGCAGCGGGCCATATCAATTTTGGGATCGCTATGAACCGGGTCTGACCCGCGAGGAGATCGAGGCTGTTTTCCGCCGCTCTTTCAGCGCGGATTGCTATCTCGCCTCCGCCAATGCCATCACGGAAAGCGGCGAAATCTTCAACGTGGACGGAAACTCCAACCGCGTGGCAGCTATTGCCTACGGCCCGGCCAGTGTCATTCTGGTGGTGGGGTCCAACAAAATCGTACGGGATCTGGACGAAGCACAGATGCGGCTTGAAACCTTTGCCGCTCCTGCCAACGCCAAACGGCTTTCCTGCAAAACGCCTTGTGCCGTAACCGGTAAATGCGAACATTGCCACAGCCCCGCCCGTATTTGCTGCAGTTATACGGTTCAAAGATTTCAGCGGGTGCCCAATCGCATCAAGGTCATTCTGGTTCAGGAACCGACCGGGTATTGAATTCACAAAAAGTGGCGCCGGCATATGCCGG
>NZ_JBBMFA010000014.1:0-6277 GCF_040096265.1 Ruthenibacterium intestinale | reverse complement strand
GCGGTCCTGCAAGCAAATTGCTTGCAGGACCGCTTTCTGCGTTTCATGCGTCAAAATTTCGGGGCTTCACCGCCGTTTTCTTATGTCACCCCGGCTTTATCCTGCCGTTTTTTCACCACTGCTCTTCGTGCCACAGGGAAAGATCCACCCGGGTCTCGGGCTGCTGGGGCTGCCCGTCCGGATGGCCCACCGCCACCATGCCCGCCACGCGGATGTGGTCCGGCAGATGGAACATCTCGCGGACCAGCGGCTCCAGATCGCTGCCCTCGCACACGCCCAGCCAGACCGCGCCCAGGCCCATGTCATGGGCGGCCAGCAAAATGTTCTGGATGGCCGCGCTGCAGCCGTTCAGGTGCATTTCCGGCACGATTTTTTCCCCTTTGTTCATGTCTGCGCACACCAGAATGCCGGTGCCCGCCTGGGGCAGCATTTTCCACCAGCGCCCCTTTTCGGCAAGATCTGCCAGGGTCTCCGGGCGGGTGACCGTCACAAACTCCCACGGGCGCCGGTCGTGGGCGCTGGGCGCGTACATGGCCGCCTCCAGCAGGGTCTGCAGCTGTGAACGGGAAATGGGCTCCCCCGTGAATTTGCGCACGCTTCTGCGGGTGCGGATCGCTTCCATTGTCTCCATGCAAAAGACCTCCCACGTTTTTTCTTTTATGATAGCCCTTCCGGCCGCGCCGCGTCAACCGGGGCAAAAAAAGTTTTCGGCGGGGGCTTGTCCCGGTCAGTCAATCCTCTATAATAAGGTTAGAAACGGAGGCGGGGACCATGAAACCGGCTTTTGAACATCTGCCCCGGGAAAAACAGCTGCGCATTTTGAACGCCGCCATGAAGGTTTTTGCGCGCAACGACTACCGGCACGCCTCCACCGACGACATTGCGGCGCAGGCGGGCATTCCCAAGGGGCTTCTGTTTTACTACTTTCACAACAAAAAACAGCTGTACCTGTTCTGCTACGACCAGGCGGTGCGCCTGGTGGACCGGCAGCTGAAAGCCATGCAGGCCGCCGGGCAGACCGATTTTTTTGAGCTGCTGCTTCTGGGCGGGCAGGCAAAGGTGGCTTTGATGGAGCAATGCCCCTGGCTGCTGGAATTCTCCCTGCGCGCCTTTGAAAGCCGGGACGAGGAGATCTCCCGCAGGATTCAGAACACGCTGGCGCTGGATTTGAAAAGCGCGCAGACGGATTTTTTCACCGGCGTGGACTTTTCCAGGTTCCGGCCCGAGGTGGACCCCCAAGAGATCCTGCGCATGATCACCTGGATGACGGCGGGCTATCTGGATGAAAAGCGGCGCACCGGCACCCCGGTGGAGCCGGTGCGGGTCATGGAAGAGTTTTCCCGATGGCTGGAACACTTCCGCAAAATTTCATACAAAGAGGAGTTTTTATGAGCGATCTGATTCAAGTGGAGCACCTCACCAAGGACTACGGAAAGGGCCGCGGAGTCTTTGACGTAAGCTTTGGGGTCAGCGCCGGCGAGGCCTTTGGATTTCTGGGGCCCAACGGCGCCGGAAAAACCACCACCATGCGCCATCTGATGGGCTTTGTCCGGCCGGACAGCGGCCGGGTGCGCATTGCCGGGATGGACTGCTTTGCCGACGCGCGCCGCGTGCAGGAAAAGGTGGGCTATCTCCCCGGGGAACTGTCTCTGGCGGGGGACATGACCGGCGACGGCTTTCTGCGCTTTGTGGCCAGCATGAAGCACGTGCGGGACAGCGCCCGCTGCCGCGCGCTGTGCGACCGGTTCGAAGTGGACCGCAAAAACCGCATTCGCAAAATGAGCAAGGGCCAAAAGCAGAAAATCGGGCTGGTGTGCACCTTTCTGGGCGACCCGGAAGTGTATCTGCTGGACGAGCCCACCAGCGGACTGGACCCGCTGATGCAGGGCCGTTTTCTGGAACTGCTGGAAGAGGAAAAGGCCCGGGGCAAGACCATCCTTCTGTCCAGCCATCTGTTTGAAGAAGTGGAGCGGGTGTGCACCCGCACAGCCATGCTGCGGGCGGGCCGCATTGCCGCCATCGAGCAGGTGCAGGCGCTGCGGGGCGCCCAGAACCGGGTGTTCACCCTGCGCTTTGAAACCGAAAAAGCCGCGCTTCTGTTTGCGGACGGCCTGACCGGTGCGGCCCGGAATGGCTGCGTGGTGACCGCCTGTGTGCAGGGCAGTGTGGACAGCTTTTTGAAGCGGGCCGCCTGCTACCCGGTGGCGGACCTGCAGGCCCGCAGCCAGACCCTGGAAGAGCGGTTTCTGCACTATTACGGAGGTGAGGAGCAATGAGCCTGACGCTGTTTCGCCGCGAGGTGCGCGCCCACTGGGTGCTGGCGCTGGTGTTTGCGGCGGTGATGACCCTGTACGGAAGTATGATCGTGAGCATGTTCGACCCCAAGCTGGGCGAGAGCCTGGCCATGATGGCCGAGAGCATGCCCCAGATTTTCGCCGCCTTCAACATGACGGACCCGGGCGCCACGCTGACCGAGTTTCTGGCCAACTATCTGTACGGGTTTCTGTTTATCGTGCTGCCCATGGTGGCCATTCTGATTCTGGCGGCCGGTCTGGTGGCCGGGCATGTGGACAAGGGCTCCATGGCGTATCTGCTGGCCTCGCCCCACACCCGGGCGGGCATTGTGTGGACCCAGGCGGCGGTGCTGTTCAGCTTCACCCTGCTGCTGTGCGCCTGGGCCTTCGGGCTGTGCACCGCAGCGGCCCAGCTGATGTTTCCCGGCGAGCTGGACCTGGAGCACTTTGCCCTGTTGAACGTGGGACTGCTGGGGCTGCACGTGTTCTTCGGAGGGCTTGCCTTCCTGTGCTCGTGCCTGTTCAACGAGACCCGGCTGGCCGCGGGCATCGCGGCCGGTCTGTGCGTGTTGTTCGTGCTGATCCAGATGCTCAGCCAGGTGGGCGACACCTTTGACTGGCTGCGCTTGTGCACGCCCCTGACCCTGTTTGACACCGACGGTCTGCTGGCCGGAGACAGCGGAGCCATCGGGCGGCTGCTGATCCTGTACGGCTGGGGTTCGTCCATGTACTGTCTGGGCGCGGTGGCCTTCTCCCGGCGGGATCTTCCCCTGTGAGACACACTTCATCATTTTCCGCTCTTTTTTCTTCCAGCGCCTTGCAACAAAAGCCCATCTATGGTTTAATAAAGTTAACAAAAAAGAGACAGCGAGCCGCCCGCGGGTAACCGTGCGGGCGGCTCGCTGTAACCGATAAATCAAACGAAGAAGGAGCGTTTCTTTGTATGGACTTTGAGCTGAAATGGCTTGCGGACCCGGCTGTGTTCGCGGTAAACCGTCTGGAAGCACACTCTTCCCATCCCTTTGTAGACGTGCAGGGCGAGCCCTTTGAGGTCAGCCTGGACGGCGCCTGGAAATTTGCCTGGTCGCCCACGCCCGAATCAGCGCCGCGGGGCTTTTCCGCACTGAACTACAGTGTGGAAAAGTGGGATGAGATCGAAGTACCGGGCGCCATTCCCCTGCAGGGCGGCGGCCGCTGGGGCACGCCGCAGTACACCAACATCATGTATCCCTGGGACGGCACCGAAAAAATCGTGCCGGGCCAGATTCCCACCCGGTCCAATCCCACGGGCACCTATGTGCGGGAGTTCACCATTCCCGACGCCTGGACCAACTCCGTGCGGGTGCACTTCGACGGAGCGGACAGCGCTCTGGCCGTCTGGTGCAACGGAAAATTTGTGGGATACAGCGAGGGCAGTTTCACCCCCGCCTGCTTTGATCTGACCGACTTTGTGGACCCCGACGGCGTCAACCGGCTGGGCGTGCAGGTGTTCCGGTACTGCTCCGGCTCCTGGCTGGAAGACCAGGATTTCTGGCGCATGCCGGGCCTGTTCCGCAGTGTGACGCTGTACTCGGTACCCCACGTGCATGTGGACGATGTGTTTGCCACCCCCTACCTCAGCGACGATTTCTCCGTGGGCACCCTGGGTGTCTCCCTGAAGCTGGAGGGCAACCTGGGCGGCCGCATCGAGCTGGATTTCTGCGGCCTGGTGGAGGAAGCCCCCATTGAAAGCCATGAGGTGGAGATGACCGTCTCCATTGCCGAGCCTCACCTGTGGAGCGCGGAGGACCCCTATCTGTACCCCTACACTCTGCGTGTGTACGACGCGGCGGGCCGCCTGGTGGAGCAGATCCCCATGAACGCCGGATTCCGCAGGTTTGAAATGCGGGACGGCATCATGCTCATCAACGGAAAGCGCATCGTGTTCAAAGGCGTGAACCGCCACGAATGGGACTGCGGCGCAGGCCGTACCCTGACGCTGGAAGAGATGGAAGCCGACGTCATCCTGATGAAACAGAACAACATCAACGCCGTGCGCACCAGCCACTACCCCAACCGCACCGAATGGTACGACCTGTGCGATTTCTACGGGCTGTACGTGGTGGATGAGATGAACCTGGAGACCCACGGCACCTGGTGCAAACCGGACGGAGACCGTTTTGACGAAAACAGCCTGCCCGGCGAGCGCGAGGACTGGAAGCCCGCGGTGATGGACCGTGCCAAAGCCATGCTGGAGCGGGATAAAAACCATCCATCCATTCTGATCTGGAGCTGCGGCAACGAGTCCGGCGGCGGCTCGGTGCTGTACGACGTCAGCAACTATTTCCGCGAGAAGGACCCCTCCCGCCTGGTGCATTACGAAGGCGTGTTCCACAACCGCCGCTACAATTCCACCAGCGATATGGAGAGTCAGATGTACACCCCGGTGGAGGGGCTGAAAGATTTTCTGGCGGGCAATCCGGGCCATCCGCTGATCTGCTGCGAATACTCCCACGCCATGGGCAACTCCTGCGGCGGTCTGCGGGAATACACCGAGCTGGCCCGCCACGAGCGCAGCTACCAGGGCGGCTTTATCTGGGACTTCATCGACCAGGGCCTGCTGGCGCTGGCGCCGGACGGCACCGCTTACACGGCCTACGGCGGCGACTTCAGCGACCGCCCCTCGGATTTTGACTTCTGCTGCAACGGTCTTCTGTTTGCGGACCGCACCCCCTCGCCCAAACTGCAGGAAGTGAAAGCCTGCTATGCGGACTTTGAGATTCTGGTCTCCAAATACGATGTGACCATCCGCAACTATTCGCTGTTCACGGACCTGGCGGCCTACAACGTCCGCATTCAGCTGTACGCAGACGGCGTTTTGCGGGAGAGCCGCGAAGTCCATGCCGAGGCGCAGCCCGGCGGCTTTGCAGCCATGCCTCTGCCCTTTGTGGTGCCCACTGACCCGGGCGAGTACACCGTCACCGCCAGCGTCATTCTGCCCGAGGATACCGCCTGGGCCAAGGCGGACCACGTGGTGGCGCAGGGCCAGTTCATCACCCGCAACGAACAGCCTGTCTCCAGCTGCCTTCTGCCCGTGCGCGCAGTGGACGGCGACTACAATATGGGCGTTTTTGGCGAGCGGTTTGACCTTCTGTTCAGCCGCAAGCCCGGCGGCCTTATCTCCTACCGCCGCTGCGGCGCCGAACTGCTTTTGACCCAGCCGCAGCTCAGTTTCTGGCGCGCGCCCACCAGCAACGATCTGGGCTGCCAGATGCCTGCGGAATATGCCGTGTGGAAATGCGCGGGCACCTATGCGCGCATGGCCCAGTGCGGCATGTATTCCGACGCACTGACCGCCCGCATCGCAGCCATTTACAACCTGGCCACGCCCGAGCGCACCGCCGTGTCGGTTCTGTACAACATCACCGGTGACGGCCGCGTGGAAGTGACGCTGACCTGGAACGGCAAGAAGGAAGTCTGCGTGCCGGAATTCGGCATGGAATTTGTTCTGCCCTCCCGTTTTTCCGCGGTGCGCTATTACGGCATGGGCCCCGAAGAGAACTACTGCGACCGCTGCAGCGGCGCCATGCTGGGCATTTACGAGACCACCGCACAGCAGAATATGACGCCCTATGCGGTCCCGCAGGAGTGCGGAAACCGCACCGGCGTTCGCTGGGCCGAAGTGACCGACGAAAACGGCCTGGGCATGCGCTTTTCCAGCGAGGACGGCATGAACGTGAGCGTGCTGCCCTACACCCCCCACGAGGTGGAAAACGCCCGCCATGCGTACGAGCTGCCCCCTGTGACCAAAACCGTGGTGCGCTGCACCATGGGCCAGATGGGCGTGGGCGGCGACAACAGCTGGGGCGCCAAAACGCACCCCGAAGATCTGTGCCGTCTTGCGCCGGGCCAAACCTTCCGGTTTGTGTTCGAGGGCATCGGCGAATAAAAAACAAACGCGCGGGACCTGCGGGAGTCTTTCTCCATTATAATAGAGCCAGAGG
>NZ_JBBMFA010000013.1:0-4144 GCF_040096265.1 Ruthenibacterium intestinale | reverse complement strand
AAAGTAACGCAAAAGCACTTTCACACCACCGCCCCTTTGGGGCTGGCAGTATGAAAGTGCCTTTGCGCCCTGCCGGGGGCTACAAGAGTCGGTAGCTCGCTGCTGCTTTTATACTAAGTTAGAATTTATCATCCAAAAATTTGTTTTTTATTCCTGTTTCAGTTTTGTAAAACCCAAAAAACAGAAATATAATTCCAACGGCTACTCCTGCAAATACGGTAGACTGTGCGGAAATATTAAGAAAAAGTAAGGATATACACAAAACGATTTCTACCAAACCTAATGTTTTGCCAATACCAATAAAAATATTAGGCGCTATGCTTTGTGCATAATCCCAATGCTCTTGTGACTTTCGTGAGGAAGGTGTGTTGTACCCGTTGCCAGAGTTCATATCTTTTACAGGGTGCTTCTTTAAGATATATCCCACAAAAATCATCACGAACGGTATTACGAAATTCAATATAAGTAATCCATACATAAGAACATCTCCTCAAATTAGGATTTGACTATCTCTTAACTCGTTTTGATAAATGAAGTTCATTATCATCTACATATCCAAGTTTATTATATACAGTTTGTGCAACAAGATTTTCTTGTCCTGTTAGAAGTTCATATTGGTGAAGTGGATAATTCTTACTACAATAAGCCTCTGCAAAAGTAATCATCTCACTCGCTAAGCCTCTTTTTCTGTATGCTGGTTTAACATACACTTCTGTAATTTCAGGCATATATTCATCATAGCAGAACGATTTTTTAAGCTGAACACAAACAAATCCAACTAACATATCATCTTCATCAGCAACGATAACAACTTCCTGTTTATTATTCATAAGGGAATTTCTAATATTGTCTATGCTTGTTTCGCTCTCACCATTAAATTCATCATTTAAGATGTTTAATTGCTCTGCATCATTTACTGTTGCAATTCTTACCATAATTACACCTCATCAAATTCCGATTTGTCAAGTTCTCTTAACCTCGAAACAACTTGCTAAACCAGCCCCGTTTTTGCTCCGGCGCCTGGTCCTGCTGATCCGCTCCGGCCTCCCCGGTAAGAAGCTGCTGCTGGATCGTCCCCGCGTGAAGAGCCTGGGCCGCTGCCGCCGTCTGCTGGGCAGCGGCCAGCGCATCAGTGAGCCGAGTAATGGTCTGAGCCTGCTGCTCGATCTGCCGGTCTTTCACTTCAAGCTGCCCTTGCAGTGTGTCGATGGTGGCCTGTAAAACGCAAACCAAATCGCCAACTTCACGGTTTTCGGTTTGCGTTTTAGTTTGCGATTGGTTTTCGATTTCAGTTTGCGTTTTTTCAAAAAAAGCCTGTTTTATCAAAGCTTCCTGGTGTTCATCAATCGCAAACTGGTTTCCGTTTTTTCGCAAACTTGATCGCAAACCCAGGTTTTCGATTTGTTTACTTACCGCTGTCTTTGATACCCCTATCTCGTCGGCTATCTGCCGGATCGTTTTCATACTTTCACGAACAGGCCCACAGGACACACACCCTTAAACCCAGGCGTAGATATGTACCAGCAAGCAGGGCCTGTCGGCTCCCAGGCTACTTCAAGGGTAATCTCGTGCCAGCCATCTGGAAACAAAGCTGTAAATCCCTCTCCTGCGTGTATGCCGCGCCCTTCCAGGAGCAGACGAGGGTGCGGATCATCGTCTGCCGGATCGGGAAGCTGTATCTGCGCGATCCTCTCTTTATCCCAGCTCATAGACCTTTCCTCCTTCCCCTAAAATAAGTCGCTATGCGATCCCGTCCGGGTAAGATATAAAATCAGCTCGTCCCCGTCCACTTCGTAGATCAGCAACCAATCCGGCGTAATGTGGCACTCACGACACCCCGCATAGTCCCCGGAAAGCTGGTGATCCCTGTTCTTCTCCGGCAACGGCTCCCCCGCAGCCAGCTTTTTAATAATATCGGTCAGCAAAGAAATATCAAAGCCGCGCTTTTTCACACGCTTCAAATCCTTCTGAAACTTTGTGGTTGGTCTTATGTTATACATCGGCAAGCAGCTCCTCCATCATCTGATCGACATTGGAATAGGTCTTGCCGAGGCTCGGATCGGCCTTCATTCTCTTTACTTCCTGGATTGCTTCGACGGTTTCTGCGTTCGGCACATCGCCGCTGATTTCAAAGGGTATTCTATACTCTCTCACCGCCTTACGAGCAAAAACATTGAACGCCGTTGTCATCGTCATTCCCATATCAGCACAGAACGCCTCAAACTGCCGCTTCAAATCTGCGTCCATACGGATGTTAATATTTGTATTCGCCATAGATAGCAACTCCTTTCGCTCTTATTATATACATTGTATCATTTTTTATTCACAATGTCAATATGCATTCCTGGTCGTTTACCCAAGCACTGGCCCTTAAACTTCCACCCTGGTATGTACGCATTTAGGGGGCAAAAAGCCTTGATTTATGCGGCTTTTCGGGCGCGGTAGCGAGGGGGCCGGTATATTTACCCTCGGAGGGCTGAAAACGGCTTCTAAAGCGTAACAGGGGCCTTTCTGGGCCTTATTCCTGGCCCCCATCGTGCAGCGCGTCCAGGAGCCAATCGCTCAACTCCTGGGAAGGGGACACCCGCACCGTTACATGCCCATTTTCAAAGCGTACCGCTGGCGGCGGGCAATCCCACCACTTACGGACGGTTTTCGGATCAAGGCCAGTTTCCCGGTGACAGTCAGCCTTGCGCCCCTCCGGGTGCTGCTGCCGCCATTCATAAACCCGCGCCTGGGCCGTCCCGCTGTCTTTAGGCCGCCCATTTCCTTCCCTCCAATCCTTTTTCCCTTGCTGTTTCGCTTTAATATCCCGAATGGCTCTTGCAATTTCAAGATGATCTGCTTGTTTTTGAAAATTACGCTTATTGACAGGCATAGTCAGGCCGGAGAGCTTCGCTATATCGTCCCTGGGGAATGTCACATAGTCCTCGTTGAACATCTCCAGGGCGCACACCACATCATCTTTTGTAAAGCGGTTTATATCCTCCACACTCATATCATCGTAGGGCCGGAGCAGTGCGAAAGCGTCCCGACGCAGCTCGTCCTCGTCTATCCCGCATTTTTTCGCATAAATCGCCAGCGTCATAATGCCATAGAAACGATGTCCCACCCGGATTTCATCGGCGATCCGGTGCAGCCACCAGTCGTAAAGGTCACGCTTGACTGTCCAGCGGCCCCGCCGCTCCTTCTTGACAATCCGCCGCTCATACCAATCCGGATACTTCTCCTTCGCCTCGGCCAGCGACAGGCGGCTCTTTCTCATAAGCCCCTCAAGCCGCTGCTGCTCCCCGTTACTGTCCGGGATATAATCAAGCAGCCGCGCCAGCTCCACCGGCCCGCCGAGCCGGAACGCCCTCACAGGGTACTCACGCCCCAACTTCGAGCCGGAGCCGACCACCCGAAAACCCTGCAAAATCCCCTGCATTTGCGGCTCCTTGATGGTGGAGGTAAACTTATTCCAAATCTGCCGGGTAAGGGCATATTTCAGCTCTTTCAAGCATTTTTGGTTGTGCGGGTACATAGGCACCGGCTCTTTCAGCACATAATACAGGTGAAGCCCCGTCCCGCTGTTTACAACAAAGGTTGCCTGGGGCAGAATATCCTTGTTCATCTGGTGCAGCGTGTCCCGAAGCTGTGGCATACCCACCCCGTCCAGGTCAAAGACCAGGGCATAGAGATACCGGGCATTTTTGCCGCACCGCCGCCGTCCAAAATAGGAGATAGGGGACATAATCGTGAAATCGGTGTCTTGCAGCTCCCGCAGCTCGTCCAGCTCGTCAGTAATGGTACAGCGTTTCGCTTTACCGTCCCCCTCAATCTGCAGGGCAATACCAGTAGCCTTGTCAACCTCACCTTTCGGCACCGTCACCGCGATCCCGTTTCCCTTCCTGTCCTCAAAATGACCCTTCCTCTCGAAAGATCCTTTCGGGAAGATCTCACGATAAAACTCATACGGCTCCACCGGCTCCAAAAACTTCCCTAAATACTCGTTCTTTTCCCTATAAAGTTCCCGCAGCCGTTCCAGTGCTGCTTGCTGATCCGCCATTCCTTACACCTCTTTTCGTACATTCTGCAAACCCACAGGGGGAAAAGGGGGAGCCAAAGAGCGGCCCCTTCGGGGCCTTAAAGAGAAAGTCACCTC
>NZ_JBBMFA010000012.1:0-500 GCF_040096265.1 Ruthenibacterium intestinale | reverse complement strand
TCCGGATGTCTTTTTTATTTCTATCTATGCTTTTACTCATTCCTCAGACACCTGCCAGATCGGCTTCTGGGGCAAGGGATTGATTATCCTTCACTTGCGGTTCCTTTTAGTTCTGGAAATGAGGGGAGAACGAAGGAAGAAGCAGAGTGTTTTTGGTTGTTTGGAAAGACAATCTTCTCGCTCCCCTATTAAAATCGCTCGGATCCTAATGAAAATTATGCTTTGGAGCGTTTTTGTAGACCATATATCTCTCCCTATTGGTAGATTGATTGGCCTTTATTGAGGCGCATTACAGACGGGTTAGCTGCAAGCAGAACGAAGGCGGCTTGTACATGTTTTATTCTGCTGCATCGACCTTGGCTGCTTTCAGCCATTTTTTTACGAAGAAAAGGGCCGCAGGCAAATTTGCCTGCGGCCTTTTTCTTGTTTACCGAAAACCCCCGGCTGTGCCGGGGAGTTCTCAAAAAGCTTTAGCGTTGCATAGGAAATAAAAACTCCTT
>NZ_JBBMFA010000011.1:0-6866 GCF_040096265.1 Ruthenibacterium intestinale | reverse complement strand
AGTTTTTATTTCCTATGCAACGCTAAAGCTTTTTGAGAACTCCCCGGCACAGCCGGGGGTTTTCGGTAAACAAAAACAGGGGCGAAGGATTTTTCCTTCGCCCCTGTTGCTTTTTAAAAATCGCTTTCCGCAAAAGCTGCAAACGCCTTATAAGTCATATACACGTCCAGCTTTGCCACCAGTTCAAACGGTGCGTGCATCGACAGCATCGGCACGCCGATATCCACAACGTCCACATTGCGGTTCGCAACGTATTTCGCAATCGTTCCGCCGCCGCCCATATCTACTTTGCCCAGTTCACCAGTCTGCCAAATAACGCCTTTCGCATCGAGCAGATTGGTCACGTATCCCATCATCTCCGCTCCTGCGTCATTTGTGCTGGATTTTCCGCGTGCACCGGTATACTTGGTAACCGCTACCCCTCGATTCAAAAATGCCGCATTTCGGCGTTCCAGCACGTCTGGGAACGTGGGATCAAACGCCGCGTTCACATCCGCAGAGAGGCACTTGGAATTGGCCAGCATCACCTTATAGTTGGCGTTCTGCATGTCCGCAAGATGTCCCAGGAAATGGAACAGGTAATCACACTGCAGGCCTGTGACACCGTCAGAGCCGGTCTCCTCTTTGTCCGTAAGTACACACACCGTTGTATAGGTGGGGTTTTTGACCTGGATCTCTGCCTGCAAAGCTGTGTAGGCACACACGCGGTCATCATGGCCATAGGAACCGATCATGCTCCGATCCAAGCCCACGTCCACCGCTTTGAATGCAGGGACCGCTTCCAATTCCGCACGGGTAAAATCGCGCTCTGTGAAGCCATATTTCTCATACAGCAGGTTCATTATCTGCAGTTTTACGCGCTCTTTGACCTCTTTGTCTTCATACGGCAGAGAGCCCACCAGAATATTCAGCTCCTCGCCCTTCAGACCTTCGCCCAACGAACGTTTGCTCTGCTCCGCAGCCAGGTGCGGAAGCAGATCCGTCACACAAAATACCGGATCTCCTTCGTCCTCGCCAATACGGACCGTGACTTTTTCCCCGTTGGATTTGACCACGACGCCATGCAGGGACAAGGGAGTGGCGCCCCATTGATACTTGCGGATTCCACCGTAATAATGGGTCTTGAACAGCGCCAGCTCACTGTCCTCATACAGAGGATTGGGTTTCAGGTCCAGACGAGGAGAGTCAATGTGCGCGATCATCAGGTGCGTACCCTCCTGAACGCCTTTCTGTCCAAGCGTTGCACAAATGACAGCTTTCTCCCGATTGTTAAAGTAGATTTTATCACCGGCAGAATACGTTTTTCCCACTTCGAAGGGAACGTAGCCTGCGGCCTCGACCCGCCGCACAATTTCCGAAACTGCTTCGCGTTCCGTTTTCGCTGCATTCAGGAAAGACTTGTAATCCTCACAAAAGTCCATTGCTTCCTGCCGCGCCTGCGGAGCCGCATCCCAGATATGCTCCGGCTCATACAAAATTTTTTCCGCCAGCTGCTGGCCGGCTGTTTTTTCCTTTTCCATCTCAAACACTCCTTTTTTGACTTCTTCAGGAATACAGTGCACAATACTGTTCATAGTTTTTCTGTACCTTGCGCACGTAATTGCTCATTTGACTGTACGGGAACGTATGCAGTGTGCGCCCGTCGCTGGAATATTCACTTTGCTTCAAAAGTTCATTGACCTTGGAAACCCCGCTGTGGTAAGCTGCAGCCGCCGTTGAAAGATCCCCATCGTAACGTTCCAGGCAGAAAGATAAAAAATACGAGCCAAACCGAATGTTGGTTTCCGGATCGTACAGGCTGTCAAACCCGATCTGTTCATCCGGTGCGATCTTGGTTTTGATCCACTCAAATGTCTCCCTGGTGATCTGCATCAGGCCGCGTGCTCCCGCGTCGGATTCCGCTTTGGGGTCAAAGCCGCTTTCCGTGCGGATAATGGCGTAAATATATTTCTCGTCGATCCCGTATTCCTGTGCGTACATACGAACACAATCTTCGTATTTCTGCGGATACAGCGCCTGCCTGGCCCTATGGGCGGCAAACGGGATCACTGCAGTCAACAGCGCCACTGCCAGTACCACAATCAGCACTCGTTTCGCTCTTTTCCCTGTGCTCATTTCGCTCCTTTCGCAATTCCTGCAGCACTTGATCCGCCTGCTGCAGCAAGGTCATTCGGTCCGCATGATTCTCAATCACATAATCTGCCGCTTTACGCAGCTGCTCTGAAGACATTTGAGCAGCAAGGCGCTGCACTGCCGCTTCCCGGTCGATTTCGTCCCGCTTCATAATGCGTGCGACACACACATCATCCGGCGCATCCACCACAATAATCCGCTGGCAATACGCTTCAAACGAATGCCCTACGATCACCGCTCCATCCGCAAAAACCATCTCCGCGCCCGTGGAAAAGGCTTGTTCTGCCTGCTCCACCAGCAGCGCGATAATTGCAGGATGCGTGATTTGGGTCAGCCGTGCCGTCCCTTCTTCGGAAGAAAAGGCCTTCCGGGCCAACATGCGTCGCTGCAGTCTTCCCTCAGCATCCACAATTTCCGGTCCAAAGGCCTGAACCAGCTGGTTCAGGCAAGACGACCCCGGCGCCGCGACCTCACGTGCGGCACGGTCACAGTCCAAGACTGCATAACCTTTCGCACGATAATGCTCCGACACCGTACTCTTCCCGCAGCCGGAACGGCCTGTGAGCCCTACAATCCACGGTTTCATAACTCGATCACCCGGAATGCCGCCGCTCGCAAAAGCCGATTGTACACAGCCAATGCGATGCCCCCTTCTTCCGGACAGCGGGCATAGACCCGTTCGGCACCGCGTGCATCCAGTTCCCGCAATGCAGAAAAGAGACGCTGCGCCTGTTCGGCGGGAGCTTTTTCATGCCCGTAGAGCACGCAGGGACACGGCAAACTGTTCTCCTCTCCTGCGAAACAAAGGCAGAAGGTCCCCGGTTCGCAATGCTTTTCCACATAGGAAACATATGCGGAAAAGGGCCCCTTGAGAATGGTGACCTCCGCCTTGGGGGCGTAATGCTTATACTTCATGCCCGGAGAAGCGGCTTTCTCGCCCTGCTTCAGCGGATGAAGCACCGCATCAGCCAGCAGCACTTCACATTCCAGCACCTGTTCCAGCTGTTCCTTTGTAATATAACCCGGGCGAAGCAAAACCGGTTTCGGTCCTGCCAGGGAAACCACCGTGGACTCAACCCCCACTTCGCAGGCACCTCCATCCAGGATCAGAGGAATTTTTCCGTTCATATCGGCAAACACATCCTGGGCAGTGGTCGGACTCGGGCTTCCGGACAAATTGGCGGAAGGCGCCGCCAGCGGAACCCCTGCAGCCCGGATCACCGCTTGTGCCACCGGATGGCTGGGCATGCGCACAGAAGCCGTCTCAAGGCCGGCGCACACTTCATCTGCCACCTGTTCGCTTCGAGGCAGGATCATGGTCAGGGGGCCCGGCCAAAAAGCCTCTGCCAGACGATACGCCGCCTGCGGGACATCTCGCACGACCATCTCCAACATACTGAGATCCGCAATATGCGAAATCAGAGGATTGTCCTGCGGGCGTCCCTTGGCCGAAAAAATTTTTTTGACCGCCTCGCCATTCAGGCTGCTGGCCGCAAGCCCGTAAACCGTCTCTGTGGGGATCGCCACAACTTCGCCCTGGCGCAAAAGTTCCCCCGCCTGGTCCACTGCATCTTGAGAGGCCGGTAATAATTGTGTTTTCAAATCATTCATCTCCTGAAGCGGCTTTCAGTTTTTCCGCCTGGTCTGCAGTGACCAATGCCTCGACGACCTCGTCCAGATCACCGTTCATCACTGCATCCAGCTTGTACAGCGTCAATCCAATCCGGTGGTCCGTCAGCCGTCCTTGCGGGAAATTGTAAGTGCGGATCCGCTCCGAACGATCTCCTGTTCCCACCTGGCTTTTCCGGCGAGCCGCGTACTCTGCGTCATATTCCGCCTGCTTGCGCGCCAAAAGACGACTGCGCAGAACCTTCAGCGCCTTATCCTTGTTTTTGTACTGACTTCTCTCATCCTGGCATTCCACCACCATTCCCGTAGGCAGGTGTGTCACCCGAATAGCGGAAGAAGTCTTATTGATGTGCTGACCGCCGGCCCCCGAAGAACGGAACGTATCAATTTTCAAGTCCGAGGGATTGATCTCTACGTCCACCTCTTCTGCTTCGGGCAGAACGGCCACCGTCACCGTTGAAGTGTGCACCCGTCCCTGCGTTTCTGTTTCCGGAACGCGCTGCACGCGATGAACCCCGCTCTCAAATTTGAGCCGGCTGTACACGCCTTCTCCTTCCACGGAAAAGCTGACTTCTTTTTCGCCGCCCAGTTCTGTCTCGCTCAGGCTGAGAACTTCTGTCTTCCATCCATGGCTTTCTGCATACAAATTATACATGCGGTGCAGGCTGTGCGCAAACAATGCCGCTTCCTCTCCGCCCGCGCCGCCTCGAATTTCCACGATCACGCTTCGATCATCATTTTCATCCTTTGGCAAAAGCAAAACTTTCAAGCGTTCTTCCAAAGTTTGCGTCTTCTCTCTTGCCTGTGTCAATTCCTGCTGTGCCAGCGCCTTAAACTCCGGATCCAAACCGCCCTCCTCCAGAAGTTCCAATGCCTGCTCCCCTGCACTCTGAGCCGCACAATATTCGTCATACGTCTCCATCAGAGGCGTGAGCTTTTTATACTCCTTCATCAAATCGGCATATTTTTTGCTGTCACATACAACCGCCGGCTCCTGAAGCTGGCGGCTGATTTCATCAAAACGGTTGCGGACGGCATCCAATTTTTCCAACATTTTTATCTCATCCTTTCCTGTCATGCCTATTGCACACAGGAAACGCTAAAGCGGAGTGCTCTCTCTGACAATCTTTTTGATATTTTTTTCAATTTTATTCCGGGCGACCATAACCTCGCGCCCGCATCGTACACAGCGAATTTTAAAATCCATGCCCACACGCAGCACTAAAAAATCACTGCCTCCGCACGGGTGAGGTTTTTTGGTGAGGATGTGATCATTTACCTGGACATCCATCAAAAACACTCCTTTAAATACATTCAGACGGTCTTTATATTATACTGCAAAAGCTTTTTCCGTGCAAGGAAAAGGCTGTCGGCAGCCGCAGCCGCCTGCCTTTCATAAAAAGTGTTCCCGCTTCATATATCTGTTAACAGCCCCCGCCGTGGGGAATTGTATGTTGAAAGGCGGTCTGTCATATGGATTTTTACGCAGAAGGTCTCCGAAAATATCCGCAGGTTTATACAATGGAAAAACTGCAGCAATACCTTCAGGAGGGGACCATTCTGGAAAGCCGCGCATTGACCTTCGGCTCGGACCGCGCACTGCATTTCTCCTTGAATGGAATTCCCGCCGTCATGCCATACGAAGAATGTGCCGACGGTGTGCGCGAAGGAAAGGTACGCGACATCGCCTTATTGACCCGTGTTGGGCGCTCTGTCTGCTTTGTGGTGGCCGGATTCCGTCAGCAGACAGATGGTACCACACTTGCAATCCTGTCCCGTGCCGCGGCCCAGCGGCGCTGTCAGGAAGAATATCTGTCCCATTTGAACCCCGGTGATCTCTTATCCTGCCGCGTCACACACATCGAACCCTTTGGAGCTTTCTGCGATGTAGGATGCGGCATTTGCGCGCTGCTTCCCATCGACTGTTTATCTGTTTCACGCATTTCCAGTCCTTCGGACCGCGTTCAAATCGGCCAGGAGCTTCGTTGTGTTTTAAAAGGACGCGATGCACAAGGACGGCTGATTCTCAGCCTGAAGGAATTACTCGGGACCTGGGAAGAGAACGCCGCACGTTTTGCTCCCGGCGAAGCAGTGATGGGAATTGTTCGCAGCTGCGAAGAATACGGCGTTTTCATCGAGCTTGCGCCCAATCTGGTCGGTCTTGCAGAACCCAATGACGCACTGCATCGCGGGCTGGCCGTCAGCGTCTACATCAAAAACATTCTTCCGCAGCGGATGAAGATCAAGCTGGTGGTTCTCTCCTGCCTCGAAAACGACGCATTCCGCTTTCCGCTGACATATTTTGTGTCGGAGGGGCATCTGGATCGTTGGGAATATTCCTGCCCGAATGCACCGCACAAAATCGAAACGATTTTTACTCCATCGGTATGATCTCTTTCGGATTTTGTTTACATTTTTGAGGGAATGGGGTATGATAAAAAGGAAAGATTCAACAGGGAGGAACGTTATGACTCATAATGCGTTTACCGCCGGCGTACGGCCGGGCGGTCTTACGACATCCACTGAAATACGCATTCTGCTGTGCTATTTGATTAAAAACGCGACCGCTCCCCTTTCCCAAAGCGAACTGGAAAACGCCCTGCTCAGCGAAGAATTGGTAAACTATTTTGAGCTTGCTTCCAATCTTTCCGAACTGTGCAGCCAAGGGCTGATCGGGGTTGAAAACGGACGCTACGTTCTCCTTCCTGCCGGCAAAGATGTAGCCGATACCCTGGCGAGCGATGTTCCCCGGAGTGTGCGGGAAGCAGCCACACGCGCTGTGGTTCGCGCGCAGTTGTTCGCCCAAAAGAGCGCGCAGCACAAAGCTGAAATCGCTCCGTGCGGCGATGGTTATACCGTTCGGTGCAGTATTGTGGACCGTGACCGAGAGATGTTTACACTTTCTCTGTATATGCCCGATCACCTCAGCGCCATGCTTGCGCGGGAACGCTTTGTGGAAAGCGGAGATATTCTTTATGCGCAAGTTCTCAAACACCTTACACAGGACGATGACTGATGCAGAGCTTCCAAATAGTAACCCACCAGCGAAGCTGGTGGTTCTTCAGAAGCGGGCAAAGCCCTAAAATACTAGCCACGCCTAAAGG
>NZ_JBBMFA010000010.1:0-4859 GCF_040096265.1 Ruthenibacterium intestinale | reverse complement strand
CCACAGCATCCCTTACAGTGTAGCACAGCCCTTGGAGAGGGGCTCTAATAACTACTACTCTATAATACAAGGAGGTTAGCAAATGGCCGATGAAAAAGTGAACATGGGCCCGGAGGAAAATAAGACCCCAGAAACCCAATCCCCGCCCGGCCAGGGTGATCTGCCACCGCTGGAGGAAGATAATGCTCCTGCTGTTTCTGGTGAAGATAAAGCGGCCCCCGATCATGTGGAGCCCGATCCGCCGTCAGCCGACAAGCACACACAGCAGACTGTTCTTCCCGGCATGGGCGAAGATACACCCGCCCCGTCCGGCAAGGTGATCAACCTTTCGGACATCCAGGCCGCTGATAAGGACGGCAAGGAGGCTTCTACTACCGCCCCGGAAAAGAAAGCGCCGGAGGCGGATAAGCCGAAAAAGCGCCGGGGCCGTCCCCCGAAAGAGCAGGCTGCGGTGTCTGCGGGGAAAAAGGAGAAAGCGGCGGAGCCCCGCACAGGCCGCCCGTCTAAGGTTGACAAGGCGGCCCGTGATGAGGCCCCGCCCGCTGTTCGGGACAAAGTGTCCAGAGGTAAGAAAGCTGACAAGGGCAAGGAAACGGGTTCCGGCGGTGCGCCTGTGTCTAAACCCGCTAAGGCGGTAAAGCCGGACAAGGCCGCTCCCGTCAAGGAGGCGGCAGTCCCGCCGGAGATCAATCTGCCGCCCACGCCTGACGTGCCGCCCCGCCCGGTGGAAGAGGGAAAAATCGTCTATCTGAAAATGGCGGAGCTTCACCCGTTCCATACGTTCCGGGAGCACCCCTACAAGGTGCAGGACGATAAGGCGATGGACGATCTGGTGGGGACAATCAAGGAACACGGCATTATGACCCCTGCCACCGTCCGCCCGGAAAAAGACGGCAAGGGCTATGAGATTATCGCGGGCCACCGCCGCCATCACGGTGGTACACGGGCCGGGCTGGAGGAAATGCCCTGCATCGTCCGGGAAATGACCGATCTTGAAGCTGTCCGGGAAATGCGGAACAGCAACAAGCAGCGGGGCGATCCTCTCCCCAGCGAACTGGCAAAGCTGCTGGATTTGGAGGTGGAGGCCATTAAACGCCAGGGGGCCCGCCCGAAAAGTGAGAAAGAGGCAGAGGCCCTGGGTAAGCTCTCGGTGGAGATTGTGGGTAAGGAACACGACATGAACTATAAAAAGGTCATGCGGTATATCCGGCTCAACTCCCTGGTGCCGGAGCTTCTGGACAAGGTGGACACAAAGCAGATGGGTTTTATGCCTGCGGTGGAGATCTCGTATATCAGGCCGGAAAACCAGCGGCTGATTGCCGTTTCCATTGATGGGGAGCAGTCCTCCCCCTCGGTGGCCCAAGCGAAGCGGCTCCACGAGCTGGACAAGGAGAGCAAGCTCAACGGCGATGTGATCGACGGCATTTTGAGTGAAGAAAAAAAGGAGGAGCGCGGTGTGATTATTTCGACTGCTGAACTGTCTAAGTATTTCGGTAAGGAGGTCACTCCTGCCAAAATGAAAGAGCAGATCATGGCGCTGCTGGACGAGTGGAAAGAGAAACAGCCGCCCGAACTGGCGCAGCCGGACAGGAAAAAGGACTTGGAGAAGTAACCGGGCCCCGCTTCTGGACATTTTGTCCAGAGGTGAACTCCCCGCGCCGGGGATGGGCTCTGTGGTGATATATCCCCCGTCGCCGGATATTTTGCAGCGCAGCCGGGAACGGGCCGTCAAGGGGCGGAACGCCCGCCGTTTGCGGCGGCTTGCCCTTGACGGCCTGGTCCGGCTGTGCTATTTCCGGCAAGGCGGCGGGGGTATATCCTCCAGAGCCGCCCCCTTTCCCATGAATGGGAAAGGGCGGGGGGATAGGGTTGAACTACCTATATAAATATCGGAGGTGTGATAATGAAACGATCCCTTGCTTATATCACCGCTGCGTGGCGCGGTGATCCTGCGGTGGATATGGAGCAGGCGGCGCATTACTGCCGCGTGGTCTACGATGCGGGCTATTCCCCCATCTGCCCTATGCTCTATCTGCCGTTGTTCCTCAATGACGCGGTGCCGGAGGAGCACAAGAACGGCATCGACATGGGCCGCGATCTGCTCCGGCGCTCCCGTGTGCTGGTGGTGTGCGGCCATTCCGTGACCGAGGCCATGAAAAATGATATTGCCGTGGCCCAGCGCCTGGGGATCACCGCGACTACCCTTGAGGGCATCCTGACCGTCAAGGGCCAGGGGCGGTGCTGATGGCGTCCCTGTTTGAAGCCTACATCACCAACCTGGGAAAGTACAACGAGGGTGAGCTGGTTGGCGAAACGCTGAAATTCCCCACGACTACCGAAGAAGTACAGGCCCTTTTGAAGCGGATCGGTGTGGACGGGGTACGTTATGAGGAATTTTTCATAACCAGTTTTGACGGTGATGTGCTGGGGCTCTACGACTATCTCACAGAATATGAAAACCTGGACGAGCTCAATTATCTGGCCTGTCTGCTCTCCGAACTGGATCAAGGTGAGCTGGAGAAATTTGAGGCCGTCATTGACAGCGGCGAACATACTTCCAGTGTGGCTGATCTTATCAATCTGGCGCAAAACCTGGACTGCTACGAATTTTATCCCGGTGTGGGGGACGATGAAACCCTGGGCCGCATCTATGTGGAGGACATGGAGGCCATTGACGTGCCGGAGCACCTGCTCCCTTACTTCGATTATGAAGCATACGGGAGGGACATTCGGATCAACGAGGACGGTCACTTTGCCCCCGGCGGCTATGTGCTGAACAACGGCGGCAAATTCATCGAGCACTACCACGGGATCGAGGACATTCCCGCCGAGCACAAGGTTTTCGCTTTTCCGCAGCTCTCGGTGCGGGAGCAGATGGCGGCCTACAAAGAAATTATTGACGGCTCTTCCCTGGAGGGCTATCGGAAAATCACCCAAAAGGAACACGAGGGGCGGTAGCGGCACTTCTGGACGTTTTGTCCAGAGGTGCTTTTTTCATGGAAAGGAGGGATACGGCTGATTGACGAGGACGTTTCCAGACGTACCATAGCAGTTTCCATCAAGGCAACAAAGCTCACGGGCCGAGTGCTGGCCCAGGCGTGTCTGGCGGTGGGCCGGAAGATTAAGAAAACGTACCGGGCCCGCCAGACACCCCACGGAAAACAGACGGTGCGCCAGCTTATGGGCCACGGGGCCGCCACGAACAGCATCGAGGTGGAGTCCCCAAAGGACTTTGACCGGGTGGCCCGGCGCTGGAATGTGGACTATGCCTTTTATAAGACCGGGCCGGACAAATACCTGTTGTTTTTCAAGAGCGGGCAGACCGACGCCATCACCGCTTGCTTTTCGGAATATTCCCGGCGCGTGTTGAAGCGTTCCAAGTCCCAGCGTGTTCCCATCCGGGAACAGCTCAAACGGGCTGCCGCTGAACTGGCCCGCCATCCGTCCCACAAGAAAGAACGTGCAAGGGAGGCGGTGCATGAGGACAGATAACCTATGGCATCCTGCATCCGGTGATCCTATTACCCAAAAAACTTGACCGAAATGACCAGGCGGCATTGAAGTATGTACTGACCCATGAATATGTCCACATTCGGCGCTTTGACGCAATTACAAAACTTCTCTTTGCTGCTGTGCTTTGTATCCATTGGTTTAATCCGCTGGCTTGGGTATTGTATGTCCTTGCCAATCGGGACGTGGAATTGTCGTGCGATGCCTGGGTTATCCGTATGATGGGTGCAAAAAACCGTTCCTCCTATGCGCTAATGTTAATTAAAATGGAGGAAAGGAGAAGCGGTATGTCCGCTTTGTACAGTCATTTCGGAAAAAATGCAATTTCAGAAAGGATTGAAGCAATTATGAAATTCAAAAAGACTTCTATCATCACTTGTGCGTTGGCTTTAGTTCTAGTGGTTGGTGCCACAACTGCCTTTGCCAGCAGCGATGTAAATCATGAAAATACTGATACAGCTCAATTCGTAGGTTATACCAGGAATTTGGGAAACGGCACCGAACACAGTGTAGATAATGGGGAAACTTGGATTTCCGAAGAAAAATATAACGAGTTATATCCCCAGCTAGATATTGTTTATTGGACTTATGAAGAATACAAGGAATATTTAGAAGAGCAGATACCCGTATGGCAAAGCCTTATCGGTGTAAAATATAAGAACGTAAAAGGCGAATGGGTAGAATGGACACAGGAAACGGTCGATCAGTGCATTGCTCAAGCCGAGGAGGAATTGGAAGCAATAAAAAATGGAGCATTAGTATCGCGAACTATTGACGGCGTAAATGATCCTAACTTCAGTATAACTATCAATAACCTTAATTCTGATGTGGATGTGACATATACTACAACGATCATTGACCAAAAGGGGCAAGAAATCAATTTGGGAAGTTTCGCCACGGAAGAAGAACGCTTAACTGCGGTTCAAGATTATTGTGATGAACAAATCAGACTTGGAAATATGACCAAGGAATATGCCGAAAATTTAATCAATGATTTGCAATAGTTAATTGATTTATAAGGGCCTGCCCAAATAGCGGAAATAAAAAAAACCGTTGTTTCGGCGGCTGGTCATCCATGCGCCCTGATATAATACAGTAGCCTAACGGCGGTTTTGAGAAATCAAGGCCGCCGTTTTCTTTTTGAAAAATGAGAATACGGAGGGTGTGTTAAAGTCGCCCTTTTTTAAGGATACGGCGGCGTCCGGGAGGTTTTGCTGTGTCCTTTTTCATTTTCCAACCACCTAACCTGTCAAAAAAAGTCCATACGCCCAACAGGATCAGTCCGGCGGTGGATGCGAAATTTGGCAGTACATAAATGAATTTGTCATTTCATGCGCTTGCGTGGCCTT
>NZ_JBBMFA010000009.1:0-2438 GCF_040096265.1 Ruthenibacterium intestinale | reverse complement strand
ATACCTTTTTTGAGCCATCTCTTTTTCACCACCACCATTCATTTTCGGGGTTGACTTTTAATAGTTAATCTTTCTGTATTGGACGTATGTTCTGCGTCCTGGTGCATGCTATGCCTGCCGATCTCCGCCTGTTCGCAGCCCGTCAAAAGGCAAAATGCGCTTTTGACGCAAAGCGCCTGCTTTTCACAGGCTTTTGCGCCGGAATCTTTGCTCTGCCGTCGAAAAAGGCCATTTTCAGAAAATTTGCTGACAGTCTCTTCCCTGCGTGCTACAATAAAAAAAACAACTTTTACGGAGGTCCCCATGAAAAACGACATTGATGACCTTTTAAATCAGGTTTTCGGGCGGCGCACCCGTTCAGATGCTTCGGACACGCCTTTGCCCGAACTTCATGCGCAACCCGTCAGGGCTTCCAAATCTGTCGCTTCTTCCGCGCGGCGAAAAAAGGCGTCGATCGATTCCGTTCAGCAAAATGTACTGGCTATGCAGAAAGAACTGGAGGCCCGTGCCGCCAGCCAGCGACGGGAAATTGAAGCGCTGAATCAAACGGCTCTGGCAGACATCAGCCGCATTGAACAGGAACTGGAAACACCTGCGGTTCAGGCGCTCGCCAAACCCCAGCGCGCCGGAGCAGAAAAGAAACGTGTCGGGCTGGATGGCTTTGAAGGATTGGATGCGGCACTGGAGAAGTGCGTGTTTGGCCAGGAGACCTATCTGCGTCAGCTGTGCATCGCGCTCAAACGTCCCTATGTCATGAATCACAGCGGTGAAGATGCCCGGGGTGCGGTCTTTATCAGCGGCCCTGCAGCAACCGGCCGGCGCCTTGCCCTGCGACGGGCTGCAGAATTTCTGGCTGAAAAGAATGTGTTTTCTGCCGGCCAGATCGCCTGGCTGGATCTCTCCCTCTACCCCACCGCAACGGAAGAAAAGCTGTTTTTGCAGGATCTGTATATGGCGTTGGCCGGGTCCTGCGACCTTGTGTGCTTTCTGCATTCCGGGCAATGTCATCCCGGCTTTCTCACAGTCCTGGCCAATCTGGTACAGAAGGGCGCACACCCGCTTGCCAGCCGCTATGTGCTTCAGAATGGTCGCTTGGTGGACGCCGGCGCTTCGCTGGTGAAGGACGCCATCAGCCAGTTAACCCCCCACGGAAAGTATTTGATCTTTTTAGAGGAAGAGGGGCTGGAAAAGTTGGCGGAACGCTTTGGCGCGCCGTTTGTAACGGCACTCAGCGACTTTTGCCAGACGCAGCCGCTGTCTCCTCAGGCCCGTCTGGAGATTGCGCGGCAGGAATGGTCGCTTCTCGCAGCGCGCGCCGAACACACGCTGGAATTTTCTGTCACCGCGCAGGATTCTCTGCTGGATTTTGCAGCGAAACAGGGCAACACGCCCGGTGCTCAGCCCATTCTGGATTTCTTCGAAAAGCTGTACCGGGCCCTGGCGCAATACAAACTGGAACAGGCACCCGGCGGTCGGATCCCGGTTTCCGTATGCGTAAAAGACGGCCATCCGCAACTGGATTTTAACGGAACAGTCATTGAAGCCGCGTCACTTCTTCCCGCGAGCTACAACGGCGATCTTGCCGCAGTGAAGGCGGAACTGGAAAAGATCGTGGGCCTTTCCGATGTGAAGGAATATGTCCTCAGCCTGGAAGAAAACCATCGGGTGCAGAAGCGAAGAGAAGCCCAGGGGCTGAAGACTTCCGGTGTTTCCATGCACATGATCTTCACTGGGAATCCCGGCACCGGCAAAACCACCATCGCACGCCTGATCAGCAAATATCTGAAGGCCATCGGTGTTCTCAGCGGTGGTCAGCTGGTGGAAGTGACCCGGGCTGACCTTGTGGGAAAATACGTAGGCCATACTGCCCCTCTGACCACGCAGGTGCTGAATTCCGCACTGGGCGGCGTGTTGTTCATCGATGAAGCGTACAGCCTGTACCGCGGAAAAGATGACAGCTTTGGTTTGGAATGCATTGACACGCTGGTCAAGGGGATGGAGGACCACCGGGACGAACTGGTGGTGATTCTGGCGGGCTATACCCGCGAGATGAACGAATTTCTCTCCGCCAACAGCGGTTTGAAAAGCCGTTTTCCCAATATCATCGAATTTCCCGATTACACCGGTGACGAACTGCTCGCCATTGCCCGGTTGCAGGCCAAAAGCAAGGGTTATGTGCTGGACGTGCGCTGTGATGATCCGTTGCGGACGTATTTTAATGCCGTGCAGATGACCCGCGCCCGTGAAGCCGGAAACGGACGGCTTGCCCGCAACAAAGTGGAAGAAGCAATTCTTGCTCAGTCGCGCAGAGTTTCCAGAGATACCAGTGCAGATCTCTCCACACTGATCCCCGAGGACTTTGACCTTTCCGGCGTTGTCAACGACGCATAGAAAAGCGGGGGGGGGGGGGGGGGGGGGGGGGGGGGGGGGGGGGGGGG
>NZ_JBBMFA010000008.1:0-1185 GCF_040096265.1 Ruthenibacterium intestinale | reverse complement strand
CGAAGCACCTGCAGGTGCTTCGCGCTTTTTTTGTTCAGGTGCGAAGGCTTTTGTAAGTGGAGTGGATCAGAAAAACAGCGAGCACAAAGGTCAGCACATCGGACACCGGCATGGAGTACAAAACACCGTCCAGCCCGAAAAAGACCGGTAAAAGCAGGGCAAAGCTCACACCGAACACCACTTCGCGCACGGTGGACAAAAGAGTGGATTCCAGCGCTTTTCCCAGTGCCTGCAGATAGATGAACGCGCCTTTGTTCACGCAGGCCAGAATCATCATGCACAGATAAATGCGGAACGAGTGTACGGCAAAATCGATGTAATAAACGCTTTCACCCGCCGCGCCGAACAGGAAGATCAGCGGACGGGGAAAAACTTCCACGATCAGCAGTGCCATGGCGCCGACGGCCGCTTCCGCGCTGAGAAGCAGCGTAAACAGGCGGCGCGCCCGTGCTTTGAGGCCGGCGCCGATGTTATAGCCCACAATGGGAATGCAGCCGGCCGCCAGTCCCACGGCGATGGAGATGACGATTTGGAAAAATTTCATTACAATGCCGACGACGGCCATAGGGATCTGCGCATACTCGGCCTGCCCGAAAATCGGGTCCAGTGCGCCGTAGGTACGGATCATATTGTTGATGGCGGCCATGGCGGCAACCAGAGAGATTTGTGACAGAAGGCTGCATATGCCCAGCGGAAGAAAGAAGAAATATTCCCGGGACAGGCGGAAGGTCTCTTCGTTGATCTGGCCTCCGAACACCGTCAGAAGAGGTTGTTGAAAAATCAGATAGAGCGCGGTCAGTACGACGCTGGCGGCAACACACAGCACAATGGCGTTGCCGATGCTGCGATGTGCGCTTTCCGGGTCGCCCGAACCCAGACAAATGCTGACAAAAGCGCAGCAGCCGTCCCCGATCAGCACGGCTATGGCCAGCGCAATCACGGTCAGTGGAAAGACGACGGTGTTGGCGGCGTTTCCGTACGAGCCGAGATACGTGGCGTTTGCAATGAAAATTTGGTCCACAATGTTGTATAGTGCGGCAACCAAAAGAGAGATAATACACGGTATTGCGTACATTCCCATCAGTTTTCCCACTGGTTCCTGCGCGAGAAAGCGGTTTGATCGTTCCTGCATGAAATTGGTTCTCCTTTCCGAAAAGAAAGCGTGCGGCCGCATGGCGGCCGCGC
>NZ_JBBMFA010000007.1:0-1670 GCF_040096265.1 Ruthenibacterium intestinale | reverse complement strand
CGCGGGATACACCGCGCGCCGGTTTTCTTTTTTATTGATTGCATCCGCAGCCTTGGCATCCGCCCGGTGTGCCGAACACCTGCTCGAACAGTTTCCGCCCGGTGGGCGTGGTGGCCAGTCCGCCTTCTGCCGTCTCGCGAAGAGCGGCGGGCATGGCGTCGCCCACCCGCTTCATGGCCTGAATCACTTCATCGGCGGGAATAGCGCTTTGAATGCCTGCCAACGCCAGTTCCGCGGCGCACAGCGCATTGGCCACGCCGGCGGCATTGCGCTTGATGCAGGGGATCTCCACCAGCCCGGCCACCGGGTCACACACAAGACCCAGGGTGTTCTTCAGCGCGATGGCCACAGCCTGTTCCGCCATGGCCGGTGTTCCGCCGCCCAGTTCCACCAGTGCTGCTGCAGCCATGGCGGAGGCAGAACCGCACTCGGCCTGGCAGCCGCCCTGCGCTCCGGAAAGCGTGGCGTTGTGGGCGATCACAAGCCCCACTGCCGCCGCGGTGAACAGGCTCATGACGCAATCGCGTTCAGGAATCTGGCGCTCCTGTTGCATGGTCAGCACTGCCGCGGGTAAAATGCCGCAGCTGCCCGCAGTGGGAGCAGCAACGATCCGTCCCATGGCGGCGTTCCATTCGCTGACAGCCAGCGCGCGGGCCAGCGCGCCGGTGAATACGGGACCGGTCAGACCGCCGTTGCGCGCGGCCTGCTGCATCCGGTATCCGTCACCGCCGGTCAGGCCGCTGGTGGAGCGCACGCCCTTTTCGCTTCCGGCGCACACCGCCTGCGCCATCACGGCGTATTGGTCGCGCATCCGCCGGTACAGGACCTCCGGTTCCTGTTCGGCTTGCCGCGCCTGCTGTTCCAGCACAAGCTGCGAAAGGGGAACTCCCTGCCGGCCGGCTTCGCACACCAGTGCGGAGAGATTGGTAAAATCCAGTTCCATTGCTGTGTTCCTCCTCAAACCGGTAAAAGCATGGTGCTGGACAGCACGTTGGGCAGCTGCTCCACGCAGTGGTTCAAATCCGCATCCACGGTGCCGTCTACTTCAATGGTCATCACGGCATTGCCTCCTTTGCACGCCCGTGCAAGACGAAAATTGCAGATATTCACTCCGCGCCGGCTCAGTTCTTCGGTCACCGCCGCGATGGTGCCGGGGGCGTCCCGGTGAAGCACGATCAGTGTGGTGTGCTCACCGCTGACGTCTACCGCCATGCCGTTTACCTGTGTGACGTGGATGCTGCCGCCACCCACGGAAGCGCCCTGAAGCGTGATCTCGCGGCCACTTTCTCCCTTCAGGGTCACGCGTGCCGTGTTGGGATGCGCGTCGTCCAGGTGTACGGGGAAAAAGCGGACGTCCAGTCCTTCCCGGCGGGCAATGGAAAGGCTGTCCCGGATGCGCTCATCGTCCGGCTCCATGCCAAGAATGCCGCCCGCCAGGGCCCGGTCGGTTCCGTGTCCCTTGTATGTCTTGGCAAAACTGCCGTGCAGCTCGATCCGGGCGCACACGGGCCGTTCGCCCAGCAGCGCGCGGGCAATTCGTCCGATGCGGGCCGCCCCGGCTGTATGGCTGGAGGACGGGCCGATCATCACCGGCCCGATGATATCAAATACATCCATTGCAGACCTCACTTTTCAAACCATAAAAATCCGGCCCGCTGCCATGGCAGCGG
>NZ_JBBMFA010000006.1:0-541 GCF_040096265.1 Ruthenibacterium intestinale | reverse complement strand
GATCTGGTCATTCTGGAAAAAGAGTTTGAAGCAGTTTCCAACCGTGTGGTGAAGATGTCCGACGATGGAACCTGGGGCGAAAAAGGCCTGGTCACCAACGCTCTGGAAGCGCTGATCAAAGAGGGCAATCAGTACGACGAAGTGATTGCCATCGGTCCGCTGGTCATGATGAAGTTTGTGTGCAAACTGACCAAAGAATACAACATCAAAACCACCGTGTCCATGAACCCGATCATGATCGACGGCACCGGCATGTGCGGCGGCTGCCGTTTGACCGTGGGCGGCGAAACCAAGTTTGCCTGTGTGGACGGCCCGGACTTTGACGGCCATCTGGTGGATTTTGACGAGGCGATGCACCGCGGCAGCATGTACCGCGATTTTGAAGCGCACGCCCGTGAAGCAGAGTGCAATCTGCTGAAAAAGGAGGTCAAATAATCATGCCTAACATGGACCCGAAAAAATGCCCGATGCCGGTACAGGACCCGGAAGTGCGCAATAAGAACTTCAACGAGGTTGCGCTGGGCTATACCTACGATATGGC
>NZ_JBBMFA010000005.1:0-1304 GCF_040096265.1 Ruthenibacterium intestinale | reverse complement strand
TGGTATAGGATTCCTTTTCTCGTTCGTTGTGCCGCTGGGCATTTCCGATTTTAGCGGCGGTCAGGTTTACGTTTCTTACGCTGGTACGGTCAATCCCGTCGTTTCTCGCCATAGAACTCCTTTCACGTTTGTACGACCTGCGGGCTGGGGCGCACTTCCTGCGGAAGTGTAATAACCCACTATGATACTTTCATCCTACGGCTGCAAAGTATTGTGGGCTCTCCGAGGGGGATGCGGCTCCTGCGGGAGCCTCCCTGTCTTGCGTTTGTGGTCCACACAGCAATCCAGGTGTGTCCGGCATCCTTGCTTCTGTAAGCAATCCTGCCGCCCACAGTTCGGGAAAATCCACCGGATTCTCCCGGACCATCCATCTCCAAATCTGCGGATTTTTCGATGGGGACGGTGGTGCGATACCAGAGTGCAACTCTGCGCAGGAAATGCAATAAATGCAGAGAATTCCGGTTTCATGCTACGGGGTTCACGATGATTTTCACATCGGCTGGTCTACCCACCGACTGGCGTTCCGGTTCTTCCAGCCGGATGTATCCATGTCCCTCCAGTAATTCCAGCGTTGGAAAAATCTCCTCCGTTTTCTTGAAGAACTTTCCCCGGCACATCTGAAAAAGCTCTGAACGCTTGATCATCGATACGTTCTTCTTTTTCAGCTTTGCCAAGACAAATTTGGCTTTCTGGATGGTCAAGTCAGTACCCATCATAGAATAGGCGTAGGTGGAATGAGTCAGAAAGTATTTGCCGATCTGAATCGCCCTGCTCATCGTAGAAACGGTCACTTCTTCTTTGCCATCCTTCATCTCAGCGCAATGCAGCAGTCCCGCAATCCGGAGTACTGCACCGATATATTTGCTTGCCCAATCGGAAATTGCCTGCCCCTCGCCAACCAGAAACTTCTCATGTTCCTGAAAGTAATCAGCCATCAGGTCAAAGGCTTTTTCTGAAAGGTGTACCGTCTTGGCATCGCCACCAATCGGCAGAGCCATCAGGCGAAAAATCAAGCTACGGTAAGCTGCGGTTACTTCGGGCGGAATCGGCTGGGTACGAAAGACCCGGCTGCCAATTCTGGATGGTGGGGATGCATACAGGAAGCGGGCAATCAAGCCCCGCCCGGTCATGGTGGTATTGGACATGATTTCATCCAGCACACTGGGCTGAATCGAGAGGATGGCTGACAATGCCGGGTGCATGATGCACTCTGCTTCACGGGTCATTCGATCCACATAAATGGCATCCCCACAATGGCCTTTCAGCCAGACATCAATGTTGGATTTGTTGGAATACCGTCCTGC
>NZ_JBBMFA010000004.1:0-572 GCF_040096265.1 Ruthenibacterium intestinale | reverse complement strand
ATGCTCCGGGTCCTGCCGGTAGTCCAGGCACAAAAAGCACTCTCCGAACACTTCCCCGATGGGCGCAAGCTCCACCGAAGGGGAATCCGGGTCCCTTTGCAAAAATTCTCCGATCTGCATATCCATCACCATCAGATCGTACCAGCCCACGTCCCGGTCCTTGTAATCCTCCAAGGCGCAGAAAAAGCGCGTCAGCGCGAACAGGTGCCCGATCGCCTCAAAGCTTTTTTCCACCGGCTCCACACCGTTGTAGGTTTTCAGAAATTCCCGGTAGTCGTCCGGAAACCGGATGCCCCAGTATTCTTCATCGCTCCGGAGCAATTCTTCGTCCGGAAGCGGATAAACGATGGTTTCCCCTTTTAAATGCAGCATCTTTTGTCTCCTCCCCGGTGCGGAAGTCGTAAAATGGTACTTTCATTATCAGCCGCCCCTTCTCCCTTGTCAAGAGGGCGAAAAAAAGAGAGGGGCGTTTGCCCCTCTCTTCTCTGCATCTTCCCGCTTATTTCTGCCAGGGCCATTTCCAGCGGCGCTTTTGCGGGGCCGGTTCTTCCCTGCGCGCCGCGCGCTCCGCC
>NZ_JBBMFA010000003.1:0-677 GCF_040096265.1 Ruthenibacterium intestinale | reverse complement strand
TCATTTCTCCATATTCTACTTTGGAAATTTCATTTTGCCTTTTTGGAAAATTCGTTTTGCCCTTTTTTAAATATTGATAAGAGGCAAAGTGAAATTTCCAAAAAGGCACTATATTTTCCATTCTGGAAAGTGCAAAAAAGGGGCACGAAAGAAACAAAAGTACATAATTAGAGATAAAATAGAAGAGAAGAAGGAGGAAACTGGGATAGAGTCAGGAAAGGCTCGCTCCACTCCGTTCCGCTCGCCCCTGACACCTCCAGAACAGTTCCAATAATGCCCAATGAAAGAGGGCCTATAAGGGGCTATATAGGGTCCAGTAAGGTCCAATCATTGGCGGGATGAGAAAACGGCTCACAGGGCGAAATCCGGGGTATTGCAGGGCGAAAACAGGGATTTTCCTACGCAGATGAGCAGCCGCAGCGGTCCAGGGTGTCTCCCGATTTCCTCCCGATTCGATGCCGTACCGCCACTGGGCACCTGCTTCCTTCTTCGCCAGGGCGTCCCGTACTAATCTCTCCCTCGTTCTGGACTCTGTTTTTCCTCGTTTCCAGGGCCGGAGAGGGACAACGGGGATATAAAAAGACCCCAACGTCTTTCGACGTGGGGTCTCATTTCTCCATATTCTACTTTGGAAATTTCATTTTGCCTTTTTGGAAAATTCGTTTTGCCCTTTTTTA
>NZ_JBBMFA010000002.1:0-1236 GCF_040096265.1 Ruthenibacterium intestinale | reverse complement strand
TTCCCGCCTTGCGGGAAAAACCCGGCACCCTTTGTGGTTGTCAAGGCGGTTTGACGATGCAGCCGCGCAAAAGGGGCTCCTTCCCGGCGTCGTTTTCTTACGGAACCCCGGCCACAAAGCCTGCCGCTTTTTTTATGCCTGAAACGCCGCCAGCCCCGCCTGATAAGCGGCGCAGACCCGGTCGCACCAGCGGTCGAACACGGGGTCCGGCTCCTGGCATTCCGGGTGGGCGCACATGTATTCCACCGCCTGCCGGATCCCTTCAGCCATGGACACGGTGCACACAAAGTCCGGCACCAGACGCTTGATCTTGGTGTTGTCGAACAGGACGTTGGCACATTTGTCGCCGTGCAGATCGCCGTTCAAGTCGTACTCGTCCTGGCAGGCCACCAGAAAATCGGTGGCGATGTGCACGGGGTGCAGCTCCACGCCCAGCGCCCCGGCAAGAATTTCGTAAATGCGGTTCCAGCTCAGCGCTTCGTCGCTGGTGATATGCACCGCACTGCCCAGCGCCCGGGGATTGCCCATGAGACCCACAAAGCCTTTGGCAAAATCCGACGCATGGGTGGCAGTCCACAGGGAGGTTCCGTCGCCGGGAATGATGGTGGGCTTTCCTTCGCGCATGCGGGCCAGGACCTGCCAGTTGCCCCGGGTGCCGTGCAGAGCCACGGGTGCCTTGCGCTCGCAGTAGGTGTGGCTGGGCCGCACGATGGTCACGGGGAACCCGGTCTCCCGCATGCGGGCGTTCAGCGCTTCCTCGCAGGCGATCTTGTCCCGGGAATACTGCCAGAAGGGATTGACCAGAGGCGTGGACTCGGTGATGGGCAGCGCCGCCAGGGGTTTCTGATAGGCCGACGCGCTGCTGACAAACAGATACTGGCCGGTGCGCCCGTCAAACAGGTCCATGTCCCGGCGCACGTGGTCGGGCGTGAAGGCGATGAAGTCCGCCACCACGTCAAAAGTGCGGCCCGCCAGCACCCGCGCCAGCGCATCGGGGTCCCGTACGTCGGCACAGAGCACCTGTGCACCCTCGGGAACCCGGTCCATGCAGCTGCCCCGGTTCACCAGCGTCAGCTGCCAGCCGCGCCGGGCCGCCAATGCGCAGACCGACTGGCTGATGGTGCCGGTGCCGCCCAGAAACAACGCTCGTTTCATCTTGAAAACCTCCTCGTATTATAAAGTAGTAGTGTTTATAGACCCTCTCCAAGGTCTATATGCTATACTGTTGGAGATACT
>NZ_JBBMFA010000001.1:0-2995 GCF_040096265.1 Ruthenibacterium intestinale | reverse complement strand
GCGCGCCGGCGCGCCGGCGGGCACGGTGCACGGAAGCGCCGTCCACCACCGAGTCGGGCCGGGCGATGTACACGAACTCAAACACGCACAGGGACGTGGGTTTGCCGCAGTGGGTGCGGACGCTGTGCACGCCGTTTTCGTCGATGCACACGATCTCGCCGGGCTCGATGTCCCGCACGAACTCGCCCCCTGCCGCATGGATGGCGCAGCTCTCGCTGGCCACCACGTCGCTGTCGCCGATCTTGCCCAGGCACAGGGGCCGGAAGCCGTAGGGGTCCCGGGCGGCGATGAGCTTGCGGGGGCTCATGACCACCAGCGAATAGGCGCCCTTCAGCTTGGGCATGGCGTTTTCCACGGCCTTTTCAATGCTGGGGGCGGTCAGCCGCTCCCGGGTGATGGTGTAGGCGATGACCTCGGTGTCGGAGGTGGAGTGGAAGATGCCGCCCATCAGCTCAAACTCTTCCCGCAGCTCGGCGGCGTTGGTCAGGTTGCCGTTGTGGGCCAGGGCCATGGGGCCCTTTACATGGCGGATGACAAAGGGCTGGGCGTTGGCACGCACGGGCGTGCCCGTGGTGGCGTACCGGCAGTGGCCGATGCACATGTTGCCCCGGGGCATGCTCTCCAGCACGTCCTTGGTGAACACCTCGTTCACCAGGCCCAGCTCCCGGCGTTTGTAGAACACGCCGTCGTCGTTCACGGCCATGCCGCAGCTCTCCTGGCCGCGGTGCTGCAGCGCGTACAGCGCGTAATAAGTGGTGGAAACCACGTCCAGTTCGTCGCCCCGGCGATACACGCCGAACACGCCGCACTCCTCGTGGACTTTATCGCTCCAAATCTCTTTCATGGCAGACCTCTCAACCCAGCAGACGGGCCATGACTTCCTGATAGGCTTCCTCTTCGCCGCCCAGATCCCGGCGGAACAGGTCCTTGTCCAGGTGCGCGCCGGTGGTGGCGTCCCAGAAGCGGCAGGTGTCGGGGCTGATCTCGTCGGCCAGCACGATGGTGCCGTCGGGCAGGCGGCCGAACTCCAGCTTGAAGTCGATGAGGCGGATGTTGAATTTCAACAGATATTTGGACAGGATGTCGTTGACCCGGAAGGCATAGTTGGTGATGGTGGCGATCTCCTCTTCCGTGGCCAGGCCCAGCGCGCGGGCGTGGTAGCTGTTGATGAGGGGGTCGTGATACTCGTCGTTTTTATAGCTGAACTCGATGGTGGGGATCTTCAGCACGGTGCCTTCGGGCACGCCCAGACGCTTGGTGAAGCTGCCCGCGGCCACGTTGCGCACGATGACCTCCAGAGGCACGATCTCCACTTTTTTCACCACGGTCTCACGGTCGCTGAGCTCTTCCACAAAGTGGGTGGGAACGCCCTCGCCCGCCAGCATCTTCATCAGGTTGTTGGTCAGCTTGTTGTTCACCACGCCCTTGCCGCGGATGGTGCCTTTTTTGGCGCCGTCGCCGGCGGTGGCGTCGTCCTTATAATCCACGATCACCAGATTGGGGTCGTCGGTGGCGTACACTTTCTTGGCCTTTCCCTCGTACAACTGTTCCAGCTTTTTCATAATCCTGTGCTCCCTTTCTCTATTAAAAAATAATCAATGGTGGCAATGTTACAGCGCTGCCAGTTCGGCCTGCAGCTTTTCGTCCTTGGCGGCGATGTCCTTTTCCATGTCCGCCCGGGCCTGTTTCAGCAGCCCGGCGATGCGCCCGTCGTGAATGGCCAGCATCTGGGCGGCCAGCACGGCCGCGTTTTTGGCGCCGTTCAGCGCCACGGTGGCCACGGGGATGCCGCTGGGCATCTGCACGGTGGCCAGCAGCGCGTCCAGCCCGTCCATGGCACCGCCCTTGCAGGGAATGCCGATCACCGGCAGCACGGTGTTGGCGGCGATGGCCCCGGCCAGGTGCGCCGCCATGCCCGCGGCGGCAATGATCACGCCGAAGCCCTTGTCCGCGGCGCTCTGCGCAAAGGCGGCGGCAGCGGCGGGGGTGCGGTGCGCGCTCATCACGTGCACTTCAAAGGGAATGTCCCACGCTTTCAGCTGCGCGGCGGCCCCTTTCACGCAGGGCCAGTCGGAATCCGACCCCATGATAATGGCTACTTTTTTCGTTTCCATGTTCTTTTCCACCTTTCCCATCCAAAACAAGAAGGGCCGTGGTGCACTTGCACCACGGCCCTTTGCTTACACGGATACACGATTCCCCCATACAAGAGCGCACCCCGACCCGTACTCGGCGCGCCGGCCCCTGCCGAAGGCCGCACGATGCCCGTGTGCCATCTGCTTTTGCAGCATTTCGCTTCGAATCATCCTGACGGCCTCCCTTCAGAAGGAAAATACACCTCTATTGTACTCTGTCCTTCCGGGGAAATCAATGTGCGCCGAACCGCTTTCGGGAAGTTCAGAGAAACGCACAAAGAAACCCTGTCCCGGCGGGAACATTTTAGACCTTAGGCCAAATCGCCCTGGGTCACGTCCGCGGTGCGCGCCCGGGCCAGTTTCAGCAGGTCCGCAGGGGCCAGCTCCACCTGAAACCCGATGTGCCCGGCGGACACGGCGATGGCCGGCTGGGAAAGGCAGCTTTCGTCCAGCACGGTGACGAAGGGCTTTTTCATGCCCAGCGGGCTGCACCCGCCCCGCACGTAGCCCGTGACCTTCAAAAGGTCCGCCACATGGAGCATGGCCACGCTTTTTTCGCCCACGGCCCGCGCCGCCTTTTTCAAATCCAGCTCCCGCAGCACGGGGATCACGAACACAAAATAATTTTTGCTGGCGCCCTGGGTGACCAGCGTCTTGAACACCGCGGCGGGGTCCTGCCCCAGCTTTCGGGCCACGGCCGCCCCGTCGATGGCCCCGTCCGAGGCGTCGTACGCATGGGGCGTATAGGCCACGCCGGCCTTGTCCAGCATGCGCATCACATTGGTTTTGACTTCTTTTTTCGCCATCCCACATTCCTCCAAAACAAGCGTGGGGGGGGGGGGGGGGGGGGGGGGGGGGGG